>JAUXST010000267.1 GCA_030679805.1 Reyranella sp.
TCCGGAATGCGCGGCATCACATTGGCTGCGAATTTCTCGTTGCCGAAGGCATTGGCGGTCATCTCGGTCTCGATCCAGCCCGGCAGGATCGAATTGACGGTGATCTTGTAGCGGGCCAGCTCTACGGCCAGGGCACGGACCATGGCGGTGACGCCGCCCTTGCTGGCCCCATAGTGGCTGGAGCGGGCGGCACCCTCGATGGCTGCCGTACTGGACATGGCGACCAGCGAACCGCCCTTGCCGCGCTCGGCCATGTGCTTGGCGGCCGCCCGGAAGGTGAAGAAGACGCCGTCGAGATTGACCCGCAGGACCCGGCGCCATTCTTCAGTGGTCATCTCGAGGATGGCTCCCTTGCCGCGGCCCGAAACACCCGAGTTGGCGACGCAGTTGTCTACATGGCCCATGACCTTGAGCGTCTCGGCGAACCCCGCCTCGACCTGCTTCTCGTCGCCGACATCGACGATCTGGGTATGCACCTTGCGGCCATGGCGCTTGAGCTTCTCCGCCGCCCCGGCGTTCTTGGTCGGGTTGGTGCCCCAGATGCAGACATCGGCGCCGGCCTCGGCCAGGGCCTCGGCCATGCCGAGGCCGATGCCGCCGTTGCCACCGGTGATCAGCGACACCTTGCCCGTCAGATCGAAGCCTTTGTAGGCCATGGCGTTCTCCCAAAACAAAACCGGGCGGGATCAAAGCCCGCCCGGTCGATAGCGTCAATTGCAGTGAGATCAGTTCAGCTTGTCGGTTTCGACCAGCACGATCTCGGCATCCTCGAGCGCCGTGATCTCGATCTCGTCCTGGTCGGCCACTGCAACACCGTCTCGGGCATTGGCGGTGACAGGCTTGCCGTCGCCGCCGCGGACCTCGACCTTGCCCTTGGCCGGCACGAGATAGGCGGGCTTGCTGCCGAGCTTCTGGCGGATCGTCTGGCCCGCCTTCAGCGTGCCGGCAAACAGCGCACCGTCGGCATAGAGCGGGATCGCGCCCGCGTGGCCGCGGCCCGATGCCAGCGGCACCAACTTGCCGTCGCGCGCCTCGGCCGGGAACTGCACCGTCTCCCAGCGCGCCGGCACGCCCTGCTTGTTGGGCAGGATCCAGATCTGGAACAGCTCGGTCTCCGAGTCCTCGCGGTTGTACTCGGCGTGCTGAATGCCGTTGCCCGCACTCATCACCTGGATCTGGCCCGCCTCGGTACGGCCCTCGTTGCCGAGGTGATCCTGATGGGTGATCGCGCCTTTGATGACGTAGGTCACGATCTCCATGTCGCGGTGTGGGTGCGGCGGGAAGCCCGTGTCCGGCGCAATGCGGTCGTTGTTCCACACCCGCAGCGCGCCCCAATGCACGCGATCGGGATTGCGGTATTCGGCGAAGCTGAAATGGAAGTTGGCGTTCAGCCAGCCGTGGTTCGACTTGCCGAGTTTCTCGAAGGGTCTGAGTTCGATCATGGGTTACCTCTTGGCCCCCAAAATGGCGCCGCCAAGGGAAGGATCAAGTTTCGGATTGGTAACGGCTCATGCGCCTCTCCCCTCGTGAAATGAGGAGAGGCGCATGAGGAGGGGTTACTCCGCTGGCACCGGCAGGATCTCCAGATCCGCCGTCAACTTCTTGCCCTTGGTCTCCGGCCCCAGTGCCACCGCGACGATGACGACAAGCAGGAATATCGTCGTGCTGATCAGCATGGGCATCGCAAAGCCCATTTTCATCTCGATGGCGAAGTAGGTCAGCACCGGCGCCACCAAGCCACCCCAGATCGCCCCCTGGTGGTAGACGAAGCCGGAGGCGGTAGCTCGCACTTCGGTCGGGAAGCGTTCGGACAGATAGCTCGGATTCTGGCCGTAGATCGAACCGCCGAACAGGCCTTGGAGGATGAAGCCGCCGATGATCCACATCGGATCGAGCGTCCATAGATAGAGCGGTGCAATGAAGATCCCGATGGCCGCCGGTATCATGATTGCCCACCGTCGGCCCCATTTGTCCGCCACCAGCCCCCAGCACGCGTTGCCGGCAAAGACCACGATATTGGCCCAGAACAGCGGCGTCGCCACCATCTGCGGCGTCCAGTTGAGTTCCTTCTGCAGGTAACTCGAGAACAGCGCCCAGATCGAGTAGTAGACGCAGAAGGCGGCGGCCATCCACAGGATGCCGGTCAGCGTATTGAACAGCATGCCGCGCTTGAAGATGGAGAACAAAGGTGCACGCACTTCGGCCTTCTTCTCCTTTTGCAGGCGTTTGTTCTCGACCCAGACTTCTGGTTCCTTCACGTAGAACCGTATCCAGATCACCACCAAGGCCGGCAAGATGCCGATCCACAACAGGCCGCGCCAACCGATATGGTCGTAGAGGAAGCCATAGGCCACGGCCGACAAGGCGAAGCCCAGGCCCCACGAGCCCTGGAGGACGCCGCTCATGAAGCCGCGTGACCGCGCCGGCCAGGATTCCATCGCCAGCGCCGCGCCCGCGGGCCATTCTGCGCCCATACCGATGCCGAGCAGCGCGCGAAAGAAGAACAGGAAGGCGAAGGTCGGCGAAAAGCCGGCGATGAAGTTGCAGAGCGAATACCACATGATGGAGATCATCAGCGGCGCCTTGCGCCCCATCCGGTCCGCCATCCAACCCGCCGCCGTTGCGCCCACCAGGCGCAACCAAAGCGTGATCGTGAACACCGCCGTCACCGCCGTCAGCGGAACGTCGAATTCCTTGGCGATCGGCACCATGATCAGAAGGAAGATGGTGAAATCGAACGCATCGAGTGTCCATCCGAGCCAGGCGGCGATGTAGGCGTACCATTGATCCTTGGTCGGCTCTTTCCACCACGGGACATTCGTCCCGGTCGCACTGGCTGCGGCCATGATTCAGCTCCTCCCAAAAAGAGAGCCGGCTCTTTCAGAGCCGTGCGGTACTTGATGCAGAAGCACGCAACTGAGCAGGGACTGTTGATCACGCTACGCCCGACCCCCTACGGTGTCGAGCCCCCGATCTTGCACAACCGATGAACGGTTGTTGCCTTGGGGGGTGACGGGTGGTGAGGCAAGATGACTGAAGTCCTTGCGCGCGAAGCGGCTTGCTCCTGCGGTCAACTACGGATCCGGTTGGCCGGCGATCCGCAGCTGGTGTCGTCCTGCCATTGCCTTGCCTGCCAGCGCCGCACCGGGGCGATCTTTGGATCGACTGCTTTCTTTCGCCGAAGTCAGATCGTCTCGACGCACGGTGAGCGGCACACTTTCCGTCGGCAGGGCGACAGCGGAGCGTGGCTCAGCTTTCAATTCTGCCCAGCTTGTGGATCGACGGTTTTTTGGGAGAACGAGCAGCTTGCCGACATGGTGAGCGTTGCCGTCGGCGCTTTCGCCGATCCGCGCTTCCCGGCTCCTGTCCGCACGGTCTGGACGACGACAAAGCACGAGTGGCTCGTGTTTCCGCCGCACCTTCCACACTATCCGAAGAGTCCCGCCTGAACGGTCGAAGCGACGTGAGCCGTCGTCAACGCCCTTCGCGCCACCAGGCGCTGCCCACCGCCATCAGGAAGGCGAGCGCCACCAGGATGCCGGGCAGCAGCGGCAGCTGGTTGATGCCGGCCACCGTATAGCCCTCGTTGCGGCGAAGGCCGATCCAGTCGGAGCCACCCGCGGCGCGGCCCGGCCGCACGGTGCGGATGTCCGGGTCCGCCTGGTCGACCAGCCACAGCATGCCGCCGCTCGAGGCTTCGACCAGCGGCTTCAGCTTGGCCTCGGTTGCGCGGACATCGGAGAACTCCAGCGGATCGGGGCTGCCGACGGCCGCCACCGTGCGCAGCGCGCCGTCGTCGAAGCGGTAGAGGCCGGGCTTGTCGACATCGACGACGCTAAGGCCGAGGCCGGGTGCGGTCTGGCGCAGGTCGAGCTTGCGCGTCGTGCCACCCTCTGGTGGCGTTCCTGGGGAGGTCATGGTGACCTGCGGGAACGTCGTGGCCAGCGTGCGGCGCGTCACTTCGATGCGACCGCCAACCGCCGTTGCCCGCAACGCCTCTTCCTCGAGATCGGGTTCCTTCATCAGCCAGTGCGCGACGCGGCGCACCAGTTCCGGCTGCGGCCCGCCGCCATCGATGCCGCGGTTCCACAGCCACAGATGGTCGGACATCAACTGGGCGACACGGCCCTCGCCGACACGGTCGAGGATCACCAGCGGCTTGTCCTCGGCGCCCGACAGGACGGCGTTGCCGCGCTCGGTGCGCGAGGTGACGAGACGGAACCAGCGGCCCCAATCCGGTTCCTTGTCGGGTTGGCCGGCCTGCGGCAGGTTTGCCGAAACCGGATGGCGCTGGCCGATTTCGGTGACCTTGGGCTTGAACGGGGTTTCCAGCACGTCGCCCAGCGGCGCCGCCGGCAGGATGGCGCCCAGCGGCGTGCGATAGAGCGAGCGCTGGGTGGCGAACACCGGGCCGACCGAAACGAGCAGCGCGCCGCCGCTCTTCACGTACTCGGCGATGTTGCGGAAATAGTCGCGCGTGATCAGGTTTCCCGACTCGTAGCGGTCGAAGATGATGAGGTCGAATTCCTTCAGCTTCTGCTCGAACAGCTCGCGCATCGGAAAGACGATCAGCGACAGCTCGCGCACCGGCGTGAAATCGTCCTTCTGCGGCGTCCGCAGGATGGTGAAGTGGACCAGATCGACCGCAGGATCGCTCTTCAGGAGGTTCCGCCACGCCCGCTCGCCCTGGTAGGGCTCGCCGGATACCAGCAGGACGCGCAGCCGGTCGCGCACGCCGTTGATGGTGAAGAGGGCGCGATTGTTGTCGAGCGTCAACTCGCTCGGGCCGGCGCCGACCTCCAGTTCGACCACGTTGGCGCCGGGGTTGCCGACCGTGATCGGCAGCTCGACCGATTTGCCCACCGGCACGTCGATGCGCCTCACGACTTCGCCACCGACCGACAGTGTTACCGGGGCGGTGCCGCCTGCCGGGTCCTCGATCCGGAACTTGGTCGTCACCTCGCGGCCGACCACGCCGAAGCGCGGCGACTGCTCGACCACGATCAGGCGGTCGCGCTCGTTCTTCTTGCCGGCGATCAGGCCGTGCAGCGGCGCGCCGCCCAGCTCCGGCGGCAGGCCCGCCGGCACGTCGTGCACCTGGCCATCGGTCAAGAGCACGACGCCGGCCAGGCGTTCGGGCGGCACCTCGACCAAGGCGGAGCGCATGGTTTCGATCAGCCGCGTGCCGCCCGGCCGCTCGCTGCCGAGCTGGATGTGGGCGGGCGGCAGGACGACCTCGCGGATCTCCAGGCCTTCCTGCTGGCCGAGCTTCCGCTTCAACGACTCGCGCGCCGCCTGGACCTGCTTGCGGCGCTCGCCGATGGCCATCGAATCGCTGTCGTCGACGACGATCAGCGCGATATCGGCGATCGGCTTGCGCTGCTCCTCGATCAGGGCGGGATTGGCCAGCGCCGCCAGCACGACGACGATCGAGCCCAGCCGCCAGATCGTGCCGCGGGCCCCGGCACGCAGGCCGAGCAGGACCAGCACGAGGCCGACGCCGCCCAGCACCGCGAGTACCGACCATGGCAACAGCGGATCGAAAGCGATGGAGACGGCCGACGTCGGGTTCATCGCCGGAGCCTTTGCATGATGTCAGGCAGATGCACCTGGTCGTCCTTGTAGTTGCCGGTGAGGGCCAGCATCACGAGATTGACGCCGACGCGGAACGCCATCTCGCGCTGGGTCTCGCCGCCCGGCGTGACCGGCATCAGGCCGCGGCCGCGCTGGTCGATCGCCCAGGCGCCGGCATAGTCGTTGGCGCCGATGATGATGGTGGTGACGCCATCGTTGACCCGGCCGCCACCCGACTCGATCCAGATCTTTCCGCCCTGCCAGCGGCCCGGCATGTCGGACAAGAGATAGAACGCCCGGGTCAGCACGTGGTCGGGCGGCATGGCAATCAGCGGCGGCGTCTCGACGCCGGCCAGAAGGCGCTTGAGGTCGGGATTGCCGCCGACCGGTCGGTCGAAGCTGAGCTGCTGGTCGCGCGTGTCGACGAAGATGATGCCGCCCGTGCGAAGGTAGCGATCGAGCGACGCTGCGGCGCGCGGCGACAGCGCGGGCTGCGTCTGGGTGATCGGCCAATAGATGAAGGGGTAGAGGCGTGGCTCGTCGCGCTCCAGGTCGAGGCCGACCGGGTCGGCCGGTTCCACCGAGGTGCGGTTCCGCAGGATCTCGCTCAGGCCTTCGAGGCCCGCCTTGCTGATGTCGTCGACTTCCTTGTCGCCCGTGAGGATGTAGGCGAGCCGGATGTCGAGCGAGCCTTTCAGCGCCTGCTCGACGCTGAGCGGTGGCGGCGCCGGACGATCGCGTGTCGCCTGGCCTGCCGGTGGGGCTTGTTGTGGCTGGAACTGCGGCCGCTGGGGTGGCGGCGTCTGCTGCTGGGCGCCGGCATCCGGCGGGCTGGCCAGAACAGCCAGCAGAAGCACCGCCACCGCTGCCGTGGCCCGGCCCAGTCGTACGGCGCGCGGCAGCAGGCCGCGCAGCCACAGCGAAATCAGGAGATCGGCCAGCAGCAGCACGAGGGCCGCGAGCAGGAACCAGCGCGACAGATCGGTCTCGCCGCCTTCCGACAGTCTGTCGGTCGCGACACCGCTGGGCAGCGCCAACGGCTTGGGCGTTCCGACGCGGCCGCCGATGTTGAACGCCACTTGGGCGTTCTCGTCGCCGTAGAGCCCAGGCGGCGTGGTGGGCTTGGGCTTGAAGGTCTCGGCTGCATCGGCCGGCAGGACCTGCGCCCCGGCCGGGGGGGCGCCCAGGCGGCCAAATCCGTCGAGCGTACGCCACGGCTTCAGCGCCTTGTTGACGCCGTCACCGGCGACGCCGCGCGACAATGTCACCAGGCGCTGCAGCATGTTCACGAACAGACCCGACAGGGAGAGATTGCTCCATCCCGTATTCGCCGTGGTGTGGATCAGGACGAGATAGCCCTGGCCGCGCTTCTCGGCAGTGACCAGCGGGGTGCCGTCGGCGAGGCGCGCCCAGGTCTTCTCCGCGAGATCGGGCGTCGGCTCGGCCAGCACCTGCTGGGAAATGCGCACGTCCTTCGGGATCGGGATACCGAGGAAAGGACTGTTGGCGGGAAACTCGGCCAGCGCCGTGGGCTCGCCCCAGCTCATGACGCCGCCCAGCGCGCGATCGCCGAGCCTGAGGCGCGTCGGCACCAGCGTGTCGCCGCCGGCGGCGAGATTGGCGCCGGCGAAGCGCACGGCCACGCCGCCGCGCTCGATCCATTTGGCGATTTCCTCGCGGTCGTTGGTCGAGGGCACGGCGCCATCGGGGATCAGCAATACGGCCGTGTTGCGGGTCAGGACTGTTTCGAGATCGCCGATGCTCAGGCTGACATAAGGATCGAGCGCGCGCTCGAGGAAGTAGACTTCCTGCAACAGCGGCTGGCCGCCCGCCGTGGCGCGTTCGCCCATGATGGCCACGGGCCGGCGGCGATGGCGTTCGTCGAGCAGGATGGCGCTGCCGGCACCGCCTTGCGCTTCGATGTCGAGTCGCGCCATGCGGTTGCGCAGTTCGGCCGGGGCCGGCAGGACACCTTCGCCCTGTGTGGCGGTGGCGGCGAAGTCGACGTCGATGCGGGCCACGACCCGGCCCTGCTCGTCGGCCGCCTGGACCGCCACCTTGCGCGGTCCGTCGGCGGCCGGCCGCAGCGCCCGGACCTTCAGATCGCGACCTTCGGCGACCGGCGGCAGCAGCAGAAGCGGCGTGCTCGCCTGATCGGGGACCACCACCTGCAATCCATCGAAGCGGCGCAGCCGTTCGGTGAGGCGTGCCGCGCCTTCGTCTTCCAGCCCGTCGCTCAGCCAGACCACGTAGGCGCCTGGATCGACCTGCATCTGGTCGAGTTCGGCCGCCGCCGCGGCGCGATCGGTCGGCCAGGGCTTGGGCCGGAAGGCGCGCAGGGTGGTGCGGATTTCATCCGGCCTCAGCGCGCCGCGCCGGGTCGCCGATTGATCGATGGGTGCAGGCGCCGTGCCCATCAGAACGACGGTCCGGCCGCCGCGCTCGGCGCGCTGGATCAGCCGCTCGGCGTGGGCGATGCGCGTCGTCCAGCCCGGTGCCGAGGACCAGCCATCGTCGATCACCAGCAGGAGCGGCCCGCGGCCGGGCAGGTCGGCCTGCGGATTGAGCAGAGGCTTGGCCACGGCCAGGATCAGCGCCGCCGCCAACAGCAGGCGCAGCAGCAGCAGCCACCACGGCATCTTCATCGGCGTCTGCTCGGTTGGCTCCAGGCCGACCAGCAGTCGGATGGCCGGGAAGCGCACCAGCTTGGGCAGCGGCGGGATCAGCCGCAGCAGCCAGTAGATCACCGGCAGCGCCAGCAGCAGTGCGAGCATGCCTGGTGCCGCGAAGGCGAAAGCGCCGAGGCTCAGCATGACCCGGCTCCGTCGTCCTGAGCGCAGCGAAGGACCTCACGCCAGCAGTCAGCGCACTCTAGCAGCGCTAGATCCTTCGCTGCGCTCAGGATGACAGCCATTCCGATTACGCCGCGTTCAGCCGACGCAAGTCGGCCATGGCGAGATAAAGGGAGAGCAGGACCGTCTGCGGCGGCCGGTCGGTGCGATGCTGGTGGACTGTCCAGTTGGCCGGCCGCGCCAGGCGCTGAAGGCCTTCCTTCTGCGCCGCCAGCCGGGCGCCGTAAGCCGTGCGCACGGCCTCGACCCGGCGGATAGTATGTTGGCCTTCGGCTTCGAGGCCCTCGAACTTCACATGGCCGTCGAACGGCAGGTCTTCCTCGGCCGGATCGAGCACCTGCACGATGTGGCCGCGCACGCCGACGCTGGCGTAGTAGCGGATGATGGCTTCGATCTTGTCGAGCGGATCGAGCCAGTCGGAAACCAGGACGATGGTGCCATGCGCGGGCAGGGGAACCATTGGCGGCAGGCTGGGCTGCACGCGCGTCGTGTCCCGTGTTTCATCGAACAGGGTTTCCGCGATCCGTCGCACCGCCACGCGTCCCGAGGTCGGCCGCATGCCGCTGCCCAGGACCGCGACGCGCTCGCCGGCATCGGCCAGCAAGCTCGCCAGCGCCAGCGTGATCAGCTCGCCGCGCACGGCTTTGGTGTCGATGTTCTTGAGCGAGGCGTACTGCATCGATGGTGACGCGTCGCGCCACAGCCAGACGCTGGCGGCTGCCTCCCATTCGGTCTCGCGCACGAACAGATGCCGGCTGCGCGCGCTCTGCCGCCAGTCGATCTGGCTGGCGCTGTCGCCGTCGCGATAGGGCCGGTATTGCCAGAAGGCGTCGCCCTGGCCGACCCGGCGCCGGCCGTGGACGCCCTGGATGACGGTCGCCGCGACCCGGTCGGCCGCCACCATCAGCGCCGGCAGGGTGCCGGCGAGTTCGAGCGAACGGTGAAGGGTTGAGGGCGCGGCCATGGGCTGCTGCGCTGCAATGCCTAGGCCAGCATCAGGCGAGCCGGGCGCACATCTGGGCAATCACCGCTTCGACCGTGACACCTTCGGCGCGGGCCGAGAAATTGACGGCCATGCGATGGCGCAGGATCGGCCCGGCCAA
>JAUXST010000268.1 GCA_030679805.1 Reyranella sp.
TCCGGAATGCCCGGACCGTCGTCGGCGACCTCGGCCTCGAAGCCGGTTGGGGTCGTGGTGAGGCGGAGTGAGACGGTGGTGCCTGCGGGCGTGTGGTTGCGCGCGTTCTCGATCAGATTGGAGATCATCTGGGCGAGGAGCTGGCGGTCGCCGGTCAGGTTCACGCCGTCCTCGACGTCGATCTGCAGCCTGTGCCGCGAATCCTCGGCGGCCGGCTGATAGGCCTCGCCGATGCTGCGCACGAGGTCGGAGAAGTCGAGTTCGCTGAAACCCTTCCTTTGCGCGCCCGCTTCGACCTGGGCGATGCGCAGCAGTGCCGAGAATGTCTCCAGCAGGCCGTCCGCCTCCTCGATGGCGGCGTCGGTCGCCTCGTCGTATTCGGCAGTGGTCTTGGCCCGCTCGCGCGCGTCCTCAAGATGCTGGCGCAGGCGGCCGAGCGGCGTGCGCAGGTCGTGGGCGATGTCGCTGGAGACCTGCCGCAACCCGTCCATGAGCTGCTGGATCCGGCCCAGCATATCATTGAGGCTGGTGACGAGCTGGTCGAACTCGTCGTGCGTGCCGCGCACGGGAATGCGGGCCGACAGGTCGCCCTCCATGATGGCACGGCTGGTGCGGGTAATGGTGTCGATGCGGCGCAGGAAAATGTTGCCGAGCCAGGCGCCGCCGGCGATGGCCAGCAGCAGCGTGAGGCCGCCCGCCCAGGCGAAGGCACGCACGATGGCCCGCTGCATGTCGCCCAGGCGATTGGCGTCCTGGGCGACCAGCAGGAACGAGCCGTCGGACAGGGTGAGGCCGTAACCCGTGAGCTTGGGCCGCTCGGCCTCCGTCTCCGCTGCATCGGGCTCGGGCACGAAGTCGATGACGCCGTCGACCGGCGGCATGCCGGGCAAGTTGCCGACCACGACGCGGCGGTTGGGTGCCTGCAGGAGATAGAAGATCGGCCCGCGCGTGCGGAAGTTCATGCGCCGCGCGATCTGCTCGGCAAGGCCTGCCAGGCCGCTGCGCCGGTGGATCTCGGTGAGCTGCAACGCCTCGGTGCGCAGCACGGCGGCCATGTCGTTCTGCATCGCCGCGGTCGCCGTCCAGTAGACCGTCGCGAACAGCGCGCCGGCCGACACCACGAACAGCGCGGCGTAGATCAGCGTCAGCCGGAAGCTGGCTGACCGCAGCAGCCTAATCAGGCGCTCGGATGACATAGCCAGCCCCCCTGACGGTGTGGAGCAGGGGCTTGTCGAAGCCCTTGTCGATCTTCGAGCGCAGGCGGCTGATGTGCGTCTCGACGATGTTGGTCTTGGGGTCGAAATGGAAATCCCAGACCTTCTCCAGCAGCATGGTGCGGGTCACGACCTCGCCGGCGTGGCGCAGCAGGTATTCGAGGATCTTGAATTCCTGGGCGAGCAGCTCGATGCGCTTGCCGGCGCGCGTCAACGTGCGGGTGAGCAGGTCCATTTCGAGGTCACCGACGCTGAGCGAGGTCGCCGCAGTGATCGGCGGCCGGCGCGCCAGTGCGCCCACGCGCGCCAGCAACTCGGCGAAGGCGAACGGTTTCACGAGATAGTCGTCGCCGCCGGCCTCGAGGCCGGCCACGCGGTCGTCGACACCGCCGATGGCGGTGAGAAACAGGACGGGCGTCCTGACGCCCGAGGCGCGTGCCGCCTTGACCAGCGACAGTCCATCCATGATCGGCAGCATGCGGTCGACGATCAGCACGTCGTACTTCTCGCCGGTGGCGAGGTAGAGGCCGTCGCGGCCGTTGTCGGCGTGGTCGACCACGTGGCTGTGCTCGCGCAGGCCCTTGGCGATGTAATCGGCGGTCTGCTTGTCATCTTCGACGAGGAGGATTTTCACAGTTGCCTTCTTCTGTGGCGTCTACGTCGCCCGCGCAGCTTTTGACGCCATTCCCGGCCAAGACGCAATCACCCCCAACTATACAAACATTCAATCCGGCAGCCATCCGGGCGCCACGGGCCTCCCCCCATATTCCTCCCCGAGGCCCCCAAAGGAGGTTGTTCATGACAAAGACCAAGAGCCGTATTCTCACCGCCCTGGCGCTGACCACAGCGCTTACCGCCCCCGCACTCATCGCCCCGATGTTCAGTGCCCCCGCAGCGATCGCCGCTCCGCAGGTCGTGCAGGACTTCTCCGACCTCGCCGCCAAGGTGACTCCGGCGGTCGTCAACGTCGCCGTGACCATGAAGACCGGCGCCGAGGACGGCGACGACGTCCGTATGTCCGGCCCGCAGGACAAGCAGATGGAAGAGTTCATGAAGCGCTTCGCCGAGCGCTTCGGCCAGCCTACCCAGCCCGGCAAGCCCCAGGGTCGGCCGGATGGCAAGCAGCGTCCTGAGCACAAGGGCCAGGCCGTCGGCACCGGCTTCATCGTCGACGCCAAGGGCACGATCGTCACCAACTACCACGTCGTGTCGAAGGCCGACTCGATCACCGTCACCCTGGCGGACGGCACCAAGCTGCCGGCCAAGATGCTGGGCGGCGACGAGAAGACCGACCTCGCCGTGCTCAAGGTCGACAGCGACAAGCCGCTGCCGTTCGTGACGTTCGGCGACGCGGCCAAGGTGCGCGTCGGCCAGGCCGTCATGGCGGTCGGCAATCCTTTCGGCCTGGGCGGTACCGTGACCACGGGCATCGTGTCGGCGCGCGGCCGCGACATCCAGTCGGGCCCGTTCGACGACTACATCCAGACCGACGCCGCGATCAACCGCGGCAACTCGGGCGGCCCGCTGTTCGACATGGACGGCAAGGTGATCGGCATCAACACGGCGATCTACTCGCCGAGCGGCGGCAGCATCGGGCTTGGCTTCGCCATCCCGTCCTCGCTCGCCGAGCCGGTCGTGGCGCAACTCAAGGACAGCGGCCGGGTCGAGCGTGGACTGCTCGGCGTCCAGATCCAGCCGGTGACCAAGGAGATCGCCGAGAGCCTGTCGCTCAAGTCGGAGAAGGGCGCGCTGGTGGCCATGGTCCAGCCGGACAGCCCCGCGCTCGCCGCCGGCATCAAGTCGGGTGACGTGATCGTGAGCGTCGACGGCAAACCGGTCGACGGCATCAAGGAGCTGACGCGCACCATCTCGGCGATGAAGCCGGGGACCTCGGTGAAGCTCGGCTTCTGGCGCGACGGCAAGGACATGACCGCGACCGCCAAGGTCGGCGACCAGAAGGAAGAGAGCGCGATCGTCAAGGCCAAGGCCGACGGCAAGCCGGCCGAGGCCGCCAAGCCGGAACCGATGGCCTACGGCGTGTCGCTGGCACCGATCTCGCCGGAGACCCGCCAGCAGATGAAGCTGGA
>JAUXST010000274.1 GCA_030679805.1 Reyranella sp.
GCTGATAAACTATCAGAATGAGCGCCGACCGCTTGGTCCTCATCTCTTCGCAACACTCGGCTCGCGAACGTGCCGACGAATGGATGCAGATTCAAATCGACGAATCTCTGCGTGACCCTCGACCGAATGTACCAGCGGGCAAGGTCTTCAAGAGATTGCGGGCGCATCACACTCGGCGATTAGAAATCCGGCGAGACGAGAAGACTTGAGGTCAGCTTTTGGCCCTTCGCCGAAGCTGACTCGTTTGCGGTTCAATGAGCGACATGGCGCATGCCGCCATCGACCGGAATCACCGCGCCGGTAATGTAGCGAGCCGCGGGCGAAGCGAGGAAGGCGACGAGGTTCGCCACGTCCTCGGGCTCTCCGAAGTAGCCGATCGGGATGTTGCGCTCGATGAAGGTCCGGCGTGCTTCCTCCGTCGGATGGAGTTTCTGCAGGATCTGCTCCGAGTTGATGCGGCCGGGCTGGATGGTGTTCACGGTGACGCCGTCGGCGGCGACATCGCACGACAGGCCCTTGGCCCACAAATGCAGCGCCGCCTTGGCGGCCATGGCGGCGTTCAGGCCGCGCGGCTCCATCGAGCCGCTGATGTTGACGATGCGGCCCCATTTGCGGGCGCACATCGCCGGCAGCAACGCCTTGGTGAGGAGGCGGGCGGCCGTGAAGTTCAACGCAAAGGCTTCCTCCCACACGTCCTCGGGCGCGTCGGGCCCGGTCGGCCGCGAACCGCCGGCGCAGTTCACCAGGACGTCGATGGGACCCAGCGCCTTCGTGGCCTCGGCGGTGATGCGCGCGATATCGCCCGCGTTGGTGACATCGCCCGCGAGCGCTATCACCTTTCCGTGGCGCTCGATCTTGTCGACGCGCCGGGCGGTGGCGGCGACCCGCGCGCCCTGCTGTGCGAGAAGGCGCACGACACCGGCGCCGATGCCGGAACTGGCGCCGGTGACGAGGCAGGCGCGGCCTTTCAGGTCGAATTCCATCCGTCATTGATGGACGAGCGGCGGCCGGTTGCCAATCCTGGCGTCACCCGAGGCGCAGCAGCGGCACGGCGGCGGCGGCCAGCAGCACGGCCACGATCCGCGTTCGCGTAAAGGGTTCCTTCAGCCAGGCAACGGCGATCAGGATGGCGAAGATGGAACTGGTGTCGCGCAAGGCGGCGGCCGGAGCGATCGGCGCATGGCTCCAGACCCACAGGATGAGCAGGTAGGAGGCCATCGAGGCCACCGCGGTCGGAAGCGCCGCCGTCCACTGGCCGTGCAATTGCATCCAGGGTGGACCCTGGCGGCGTTGCCGCCAGCACATGGCCGCGGCATTCGTGATCGAGACGACGAAGCCGTAGGCCCAGGGATTGCCTGCTGCGCGCACACCCTGCGCATCGCACATTATATAGGCCGCGGTGCCGAGGCCGGCTGTAAGCGTCCAGGCCAGGGCCTTCAGGCTGACCGTCCGGTCGCGCGCCGCGTCGAGGGCGAGCACGCCCAACGAGAGGGCGATCACGGCGATACCGGCGAGGGCCGCCGGGCCGAATTTTTCTCCCGTCAGGGCGGCCGCCAGCGGCACGACCAACAACACCGCCACCGCGCGCATGACGGGATAGACGAGGCCGAAGCCGCCCAGCTCGTAGGCGCGCAGGAGTGCGGCGATGGTGAGCACGTTCATCAGCGTCGAGGCCACGACCCAGATCCATGCCGCCGGCGCGGGCAGGCCGGACCAGAGCAAGGCCGGGACGACCAGCACGGCACCCAGCAGCATCTGCGCCGTCATCGCCCGGGCCGGATTGCGATTGGCCTTCACCGCGGCGTTCCAGCCGGCGTGCAGCAGCGCGCTCAGCAGGGCGGCGGCGACGTCGGTGATGTCCATCGCTCAGACGCGATCGCCGGCGACGATGACCACGGCATAGCGCGCAGGCTTCGGTGTCGGGTTGCGGTAGGCGATCGGGCGGTCGAGGACCATCGCCAGGCAGTCGCCGGCGCGGAGTTCGTAGGCTTCATCGCCGAGTGTGATCTCGATCGTGCCCTGCAGCACCCAGATCTGCTGATGCGTGACGCCCGGCCGCGCGCCGGTTTCGTAGGCGACGCGCGCGCCAGGCGGAAACGTTACTTCGACGATCTGGATGGGCGAGGGAAAGCCAGCGGGCGACACGTTGCGCCTGAGGTAGCCCGACGCGGGATCGCGCCATTCGACCTGGGCGGCGCGGCGCGACACGGGCTCGGGCGGCGCGGCGGGCGCATCGAAGAGAGACGCCAGCGGCACCCCCAGACCCGTCGCCAGCTTTTCGAGCACGACGGCCGTCGGGCTGCTCTCGCCGCGCTCGATCAGGGAGATCATCGACCTGCTGACATCTGAGGTTTCGGCCAGCGTCTCGAGCGACAGGCCGCGGTCGGTCCTGATCTGGCGAACGCGGGCGGCAATGCGGTCGTTTATGGTCATCCCGATTTCCAATATACTGGATATATCATCTAGTATAGAGGAAAGTAGATCGCGCCCCAGCGATCTAGGACGCCCGTGCGCGCGGGGGCCGCTTGATACAGTGCTTTTGTCATCCTGAGCGCAGCGAAGGATCTGACGCTCGATCGAGAGGTCTTTTCTGGGGGTGGCGCGAGG
>JAUXST010000277.1 GCA_030679805.1 Reyranella sp.
TCGGCGCCGCTGGTGATCCGCACCCTGCGCGACTTCGCCAACCAGACCCTGCCGCGCGGGCCGGCCGAGATCTTCGTGCCCGAGCGCTACAAGCTCGAGCAGATCGCCAACTCGGACGATCGCAAGGAAGGCGCCGCCGCTTTCCGCGAGAAGCGGTCGCCGAAGTTCAAGGGTCGATAGGGAAACGCGCGAGGGAACACACGGGGAAACGCACATGGGCAAGTTATTGCTGGTCGGCTGCGGCAAGATGGGCGGCGCCATGCTGGAGGGCTGGCTGGCGCGCGGGCTCGCCGCCTCCGATGTGGTCGTGGCCGAGCCGGCCGAAGCCATCCGGCCGAAGAAGCCGGGCCTGCGTGTCGTGGCGTCGTCGGCCGAACTGAGCGAGACGCCGGAGATCGTGGTGCTGGCCGTGAAGCCGCAATCGATGGATTCAGTGCTGCCCGACCTCAAACGCTTTGCCGACCAAGGGCCCAATGGGGGTTCGGTCTTCCTGTCGATCGCCGCCGGCAAGACCCTCGGCTATTTCGCGGGCCACCTCGGCAAGAGCGCCAAGGTCGTGCGCTCCATGCCCAACACGCCGGCCGCGGTGCGCCAGGGCATCAGCGTCGCCACGGCGGCGGCAGGCGTCTCGGCCGCCGAACAGAAGCGCTGCCACGAACTGCTCGAAGCCGTGGGCCAGGTGCTCTGGGTCGACGACGAGGCGTTGATGGATCCGGTGACGGCCCTGTCGGGCAGTGGCCCCGCCTATGTCTTTCTGCTGGTCGAGGCGATGGCAGCGGCAGGCGCAAAGCTCGGGCTTACGCCGGAAATGGCCATGCAGCTCGCACGCGCCACGGTGGCCGGGAGCGGCGAACTCTTGAAACAGTCGACTGAACCTGCCGCTCAATTGCGCGTCAATGTGACCAGCCCGGGCGGCACCACCGCCGAAGCCCTGAAGGTCCTGATGGCAGCGGACGGTATCCAACCCGTGTTCGACAAGGCGCTGTCGGCGGCCTCGCGTCGCTCGAAGGAACTCGCCGGATGACGGCGGCACACGAAGCGGCGCTCGATGTCTTTCTCGGCCTGATCGCCGATAAGGATTTTGCCGCCGTGACGCTGCGCGACGTGGCCCAAGGTGCGAACCTCGGGCTTGCCGATCTCTATCGCCTCTACCCCGACAAGGTGGCCCTGATTGCGGCTTTCCTGGCTCGCGTCGATGCCGATGTGCTGGCGGGCACGCCCCGCCAGAGCGATCCCGAGGAGACGGCGCGCGACCGGCTGTTCGACACCATGATGCGCCGTTACGACGCCCTGCGCCCTCATCGCGCAGCCTTGCGCGCGATTCGCGGCGCCTCTCGCCGGGATCCGTTGCTGACCTTAGCCCTGGGTCCGGCGCTGCGCCGGTCGATGGCCGCCATGTTGGAAGCCGCCGGCGTGCCGAGCGATGGGCTGGCGGGCGCATTGCAACAGAACGGCCTGCTGGCGATTCACTACGCCGTCTCCCGGATCTTCGATCGGGACGAGACGGGAGACCTCTCGAAAACCATGGCCGCCTTGGATGGCCATCTCAAGACCGCTGAAAAATGGTCTCAACTCGTTGGTAAATATGTAAAAAGACCGACTTCCAAGAGGTCGACACCAGAGGCTGAATCGCCTGCTGCGTGAATATTTTGTGCAGTGCACAAAATCGTCTCTTGACTTGCTGCAGCGCATGCATAAATTGGAAATTGTTGTGCACCGCAGCAAAGCGGGGCTCCCGAGTTTTCAACGCGTTTCCGCCCTTCAGGAGAATCCCATGTACGCCACTGGCGCCTTCAAGAATCCGTTCGCCGACTTCGACTTCAGCAAGATTGCCGGCGAGTTCAAGATGCCGACCATGAACATCGAGGCGGTTGTCGAAGCCGGCCGCAAGAATTTCGCCGCGCTCACCGCCGCCAATACCTCGGCCGTCGAGTCGATGAAGGCGATCGCGCAGCGCCAGGGCGATATGGTTCGCGCCGCCATGGAAGATTTCTCCAAGCACGGCAGCGAAGTTCTCGCCGCCGCGACCGTCGAGGAGAAGGCCGCCAAGCAGATCGACTTCGTGAAGAAGAGCTACGAGGCCGCTATGGCGAACACCAAGGAACTGGCCGACCTCTACAGCAAAGGCCACACCGAGGCCCTGACCGCGCTCAGCGCGCGCGTCTCGGAGCTGACCGAAGAGGTCAAGGCTGCGATTGCCAAGAAGGCTTAAGCTTCGATCGGCTCACGCCGATGGAACGAGAGGGGCCGCAAAAGCGGCCCCTTTTCTTTTGGGCCTCTTCTCTTTTGAATGGGGGCCATTAGGGTGCGCTTCCCATGGAACAGATCACCTACGACGACTTCACCCGCGTCGACATCCGCGTCGGCACCATTATCGAAGCAGCGCCTCTTGAAGGCGCGCGCAAGCCGGCGCTTCGCCTGTCGATCGATTTCGGGCCCGAGCTCGGCATCCGGAAATCCTCGGCCCAGATCACCGTGCACTACACGGCCGAGGAATTAGTCGGCCAGCAGGTTGCTGCCGTGGTCAATTTCCCGCCGCGCCAGATCGGCAGGTTCATGTCGCAGGTGCTGACGCTCGGCTTTCCGGCAGCGGACGGCAGCGTCGTGCTGATCGCGCCGACAAAGTCGGTGCCAAATGGCGGTAAGCTCTTCTAGAAGACCTTGTGGATCCAGTTGTGCGGATCAGCCGCTTTGCCGCGCTGGATGCCGACCAGGACAGATTTCAGCTCTTCCGTCCGTGCGCCGGAGCCGCCGTTGCCGATGGTGAATTCACCATCGGGCGCTCGCACCGTGCCGATCGGCGTGACGACGGCTGCAGTGCCGCAGGCGAAGGCTTCGCGCAGCCGGCCACTGGCCGCGTCGGCCTTCCATTGCTGAATGGAATAGCGCTCCTCGCGAACGGTAATGCCCTTGTCCTTGGCGAGCGTCAGCAGCGATGACCGCGTGATGCCTGGCAGGATCGTGCCGCCCAGCGGAGGCGTCACCATCGAGCCGTCGTCGAAGACGAAGAAAATGTTCATGCCGCCCAGTTCTTCCACCCAGCGCCGCTCGACCGCGTCGAGGAACACGACCTGGTCGCAGCCATGCTTGGTCGCTTCTGCCTGGGCGAGCAGGCTGGCGGCATAGTTGCCGCCGCATTTGGCGGCGCCCGTCCCGCCCGGCGCAGCGCGCGTATAGTCCGGCGACACCCAGACGGAAACCGCAGGCGCGTCGGTCTTGAAATAGGCGCCGACCGACGAGGCGATGACCAGGAACAGGTAGTCGGATGAGGGCTTTACACCGAGGAATATCTCGTTTGCGAACATGAACGGCCGGAGATAGAGGCTGCCGTCGCCGTCAGGAATCCACGCACGGTCGGTACTGACGAGCAGGTCGCATGCCTCGAGGAACACCGATTCCGGGAGGACCGGCATCGCCAATCGCTCGGCCGATCGCTGGAAGCGGCGGGCGTTTTCCTCCGGCCGGAACAGCGTCGCGCCGCCATCGGCGGTGCGGTAGGCCTTCAGCCCCTCGAAGATTTCCTGGGCGTAGTGCAGGACGGCCGCAGCAGGATCCATCGGGATCGGCGCGCGCGGCTCGATCTTCGCATCGTGCCAGCCCTGAGACTCATGGTAGCGAACCGTCACCATGTGGTCGGTGAAGACTCGACCGAAACCCGGATTTTTCAGCAGGGCGGCCCGCTGATCGGCGGGAAGCGGCGCGGGATGGGGGAGGCGGGCGAATTGAAGCGACTGGGTCTTGGACATTTTTCTCTCGGAGATTTGTTTCACTGTACCACAGGCTGCGCCGCGGCAAGCCTACGGCCCGCTCATAGCGGAATTCGCACGACCACGCGCAAGCCGCCGAGCGGCGAGGCGGCTAGCGCGACATCGCCGCCATGGCTGCGCGCTACGTCGCGGGCGATGGTGAGGCCGAGGCCCACGCCACCGGTGTCCGCATTGCGCGATTCGTCGAGGCGGAAGAACGGCCGGAAAACGTCCTCGTATTTGTCGGGCGGAATGCCCGGGCCGTCATCATCGATGGTGATCTCGACCGAGGTGCGGCCGCGAATAGCCTGGAGCTGCACCTTGGTGCCGTAGCGCAGCGCATTCGAGACGAGGTTGGTCAGGCAGCGCTTGATGGCAAGCGCACGCAGTTCCATGTTCATGTCGCCTTGCCAGGCAACCTCGACGTTGGCGTTGTCGCGTCGGGCGCCTGCGGCAACGTCCTCCAGGATCTCCGAGAGATCGACAGGGGCGGGGTCCTCGTCGCCCTCACCGCGGGCGAAGGCGAGATAGCCCTCGATCATCCGCTCCATGTCGGAGACGTCGTCGGCCAGTTCCTTGGTCTCCGGCGACTCGGGCAGGAGCGCCAGCGAGAGCTTCATGCGGGTGAGTGGCGTCCGCAGGTCATGGCTGACGCCCGCCAGCATCTCGGTGCGTTGCTGGATGGAGCGGCGCAGGCGGATGCGCATGGTGTGGAACGCCGTCGCCGCGTTCCGGACCTCGCGGGTGCCGCCCGAGAAAGCGAAATCGGGGACATCACGGCCCTTGCCGAGTGCGTCGGCGGCGACGCCGAGATGCTCGATCGGCACGAGTTCGCGGCGCATGAACCAAATGGCGAGTCCGAACAGCACCAGGGCGAGGCCAAGCTGGGCCAGCACGTAGGCGAGGCTCGAGCCGAAGGTGAGGCGGACATGCGGCACCAGCACATCCATGACGTCGCCGTCGTTGAGCTGGATTTCGATCAGCATCTGGCCGCTGCCGACGCTGTTGTCGATATAGAAGGGACGCTTCAGGTCGGCCTCGAGCGCGCCCTGGACCTCGCGCGCCACGATGTCGAAATACTCCGGCTCCTTGAACGGTCGCACAATGCCCTTGCGGAAGCTGACGAACAGCAGCAAGTCCTGCGCCGAGCGGTTCAGGATCCAGGCTCGGTGTGCGTCGTCGGGGAAGTCGGAGCGCAACGCGATCAGGACGCGCAGGTCGCGGACCAGCAGGATTGCGAGGCGATTGGTGACGTTGTCGCCACGCTGGCTGTAGAACCACCAGGCGCTCAGTGCCTGCAGCAGCAGCATCGGCACGACGATGATGATCAGCGCACGCGCGAACAGGGTCTGCGGCGAATGCCTGTCGGACCAGATGGCGATGCGCTCGAAGATGTCGCGGGCGCCGGCCCAGCTCATGCGTCGACCAGCCGGTAGCCTTGGCCCCTCACGGTGCGCAGGTAGCGCGGAAAGGACGGGTCGGGCTCGATCTTGCGCCGGAGCCGCGTCACCTGCACGTCGATGGCACGCTCGTTGATGGCGCTACCGACGCTTTTGCACAGGGTCTCGCGGCTCAGCACCTCGCCCATGCGGCCGGTGAACGCGCGCAGCAGCGCCACCTCGGCATCTGTCAGGGCAACGCGCTTGCCTTTCTGCGTCAGCTCGCCAAGGTCGGCGTCGAATTGCATCGGGCCGAACGTGACCAGGCGCTGCGGCTCGACCGGCTGCCCGGCGGTCGGTCGACCGCGCCGCAATATGCTCTGCAGGCGGAGCAGCAGCTCGCGCGGCTCGAACGGCTTGCCGAGATAGTCGTCGACGCCCGTCTCGAGGCCGGCGATACGGTCCTTGGGATCGACCATGGCCGTCAGCATCAGGATCGGCACGTCGTCGGTGCGGCGCAGTTCGGCGGCAAAGGCGAGGCCGGTCTCGCCCGGCATCATGACGTCGAGCACGATCAGGTCGAAATCGAGCGTCTGCAGGCGCTGGCGCGCTTCGGCGGCGTGGCCCGCGGTCGAGACACGAAAGCCATTGCGCGAGAGGAACGACTTCAGCAGTTCGCGCAGACGCGTGTCGTCGTCGACGACCAGGATGTGCGGCTTGTCGGCCGACGCGTCCATGATGCTCAGCGTCCGCCCCGCACCCGCTTGTCGACCACGGCGCGTTCGGTGGGATCGAGCAGGCCGAGCAGGACCTTACGGAAGCCCTCGACCGCATCGGCGCCGGTCTCGCGATAGGCACGGGCAAAACGCTGGCTCTGGCGGTCGGTCAGGTCGTGCTCCAGCTTCGTGCCCTTTTCGGTGAGCCACAGCCGGCGCTCGCGGCGGTCGCGCGCGCCGCTCTTCTGCTCGACGTAACCCTGCTCGATGAGATCCTTCAGCACGCGGCTGATCGACTGCTTGGTCACCTTGAGGATGGACAGCAGGTGGCCGACGGTTTCGCCCGGGTGGCGGCCAATGAAATAGAGCGCGCGGTGATGGGCGCGCCCGAGCTGGTAGCGTTTGAGGTGCTGGTCGGATTCGAACGTAAAATCCCGATAGGCGTAGAACATCAGCTCGATGCCCTGACGCAGTTCTTCCTCGCGCAGGAACAGCGGATTGGCGGGGGATCTGGTTTCAACCATGCCTTTAACTGGGCGCGACTATAGAGCGGGCGCGCCGCGTTGACACCCCAGTGAGCTGGCCAATGAGCCGGCGTTGCGACCCCGCCGCTTTTCAGACACTTTGTTTCGCCTGCTGATCGTCCATCATCTGGGCAAGTCGCAGTCCGAGCGGATCGTCTGGCTCTGCGAGGAGTTCGGCATCCCCTACGCGCTGAAGGTCTATGACCGTCATCCCGTCACCCGGCTCGCGCAAGCCGACTGCAAGGCGCTGCTTCCGCTTGGCGCGACGCCGATGATCACCGACGGCGACGTGGTCCTGATCGAGTCCGCCGCCATCGTCGACCACGTCGTCGCCAAGTACCACCCCGCGGAAGCGAGTGGCCGGCGCGTGCTCGCCGCCGACCGATGGGGCGGAACTTGATCCTTGGTAGATTGAACCTGCCGACGGACAATCTCGCTTCTGCTCGCCATGAAGGGACGGCTCGAGCTTGCGCTCGGTCTGGTCGAGGCGCGGCTCGGCAAGGTCGACTATTTCGCCGGCCGCGAGTTCACGATGGCCGACATCATGATCGTCCATTCGCTCCCGACCATGCGCCTCTTCCTGCCTTTCGACCTCACGCCCTATCCCGCCATCCTCGCCCATCTCCAGCGCATCGGCAGGCGCGACGCCTATCAGCGGGCGATGCGGAAGGGCGATCCCGATATGGCTCCCCTCCTGACCTGACGGCCGGCCGAAAATTGCTGAAACCCGAGGTGTGCCCGCAATCTTGAGTCAGCTTCATTGACAAGGTCAGTAATACTGACCTATATGTGCTAAAGATTGCTGAAACAGGTTATCAGAAGGTCCATTAGGAATCTTTGAGAGGAGGATATCGCAATGTCCGCAACAATGGATGATCGCGACGGTTTCATCTGGATCGACGGTAAACTGGCGCCGTGGCGCGACGTCCAGATGCACGTCCTTACGCATGCGCTGCATTACGGATCGGCCGTGTTCGAGGGCGAACGTATCTATGATGGTCGCGTCTTCCGCCTTTCGGCGCACAGCGCCCGCCTCATCAACTCCGCCCGCCTGCTCGACTACG
>JAUXST010000284.1 GCA_030679805.1 Reyranella sp.
GCGAGATCCTGTTCGACGAGCAGAAGCTGCCGGGCGGCAAGCGCAACAAGAACGGATCATGGGCCACCGACGCCTCGGTGCTGGACGATCTGGCCGCGCAAGGCCATCCGCTGCCGGTCAAGATCCTGGAACACCGCCAGCTCGCCAAGCTCAAGGGCACCTATACCGATGCGCTGGTGCGCCAGGTCGACGCCAGGACCGGCCGCGTGCACACCTCGTATCACATGACCGGGGCCGCCACGGGCCGGCTCGCCTCGACCGATCCCAACCTGCAGAACATCCCGGTGCGCTCCGAGGAGGGCCGCAAGATTCGCCAGGCCTTCATCGCCGAGAAGGGCCACAAGCTCCTGAGCGCCGATTATTCTCAAATTGAGCTCAGATTACTGGCGCACGTGGCCGACATCGCCTCGCTGAAAGAGGCCTTTGCGCGTGGCGACGACATCCATGCCATCACCGCATCGGACATGTTCGGCGTGCCGGTCAAGGGCATGGACCCGCTGGTGCGGCGGCGCGCCAAGGCGATCAACTTCGGCATCATCTACGGCATCTCGGCCTTCGGCCTCGCCAACCAGCTCGGCATCGGCCAGCAGGAGGCCAAGGAGTACATCATCAAGTACTTCCAGCGCTATCCCGGCATCCGCGACTACATGGAGCGGACCAAGGACTATGCGCGCAAGCACGGCTACGTGCTGACGCCGTTCGGCCGCAAGATCCATCTAAAATACATCAACGAGAAGGCCCAGGGCATGCGCGCCTTCGCCGAGCGCGCGGCGATCAACGCCCCGCTGCAGGGTGGTGCCGCCGACATCATCAAGAAGGCCATGATCCGCGTGCCGGCCGCACTTGCCGGCGCCAAGCTCAAGGCCCGCATGCTGCTGCAGGTGCACGACGAGCTGCTGTTCGAGGTGCCGGAGAAGGAACTCGACAAGACCAAGGACGTGGCCCGCACCGTGATGGAGAACGCCGCCAAACTCTCGGTGCCGCTGGTCGTCGACACCGGCGTCGGCGACAACTGGGCGGCGGCGCATTAGGGAAAGAAGGTCCTCATCCTGAGGAGGCTGCGCAGCAGCCGTCTCGAAGGATGGGCAACAGACGTGGTGCTCGTTCCCACCCTTCGAGACGCGGTCCTACGGACCGCTCCTCAAGGTGGTTTGTTTTGCAGACGAAGTATCAGTTGAGGAACAATGCAATGAAGATCTGGGGTCGGGCCAATTCGATCAACGTGCAGAAGGTGCTGTGGGCGGCCGACGAATGCGGGCTGAAGGTCGAGCGCACCGATGTCGGCGGGCCGTTCGGCGGCAACGACCAGAAATGGTACCTCGACATGAATCCCAACGGCGTCGTGCCGACCATCGACGACGGCGGACGTATCATCTGGGAGAGCAATTCGGCAGTGCGCTATCTCGCGGCCAGGTATGCCGCGGGCTCGCTGTGGCCCAACGATCCCGGCGTGCGCAGCGAGGCCGACCGCTGGATGGACTGGCAGCTCAGCACCGTCTCCGACGCCATGCGCATCGTCTTCTGGGGCCTGGTGCGCACGCCCGCGGAGAAGCGCGACATGGCCGCCATCGGGAAGGCGGCCGAGGACGCGGGCAAGCTGTTCGGCCGGCTCGACGGCTGGCTGGCCGGCCGGCGCTACGTCGCCGGCGCGCACTTCACCATGGGCGACATCCCGGTCGGCTGCTTCGCCTATCGCTGGTACGCGCTTCCTATCGAACGGCCGGAACTCAAGAACCTGAAGGCCTGGTACGAGCGCCTGACGACGCGCCCGGCCTACGCCAGGCACATCATGGTCAAGCTGACCTGAAGGACTCGAATTTGCCGGGCGCTACTTGCGCTTCGGCAGCTTCGACATCTCGGCCAGGATGGCGCGGTCGATCACCGTGAACAGGTAGGCGTCGGGCGACAGGGTGCAGCCGCCGCGGACCAGGAGCGCGATGTGGGTTCCCAGGTCGCCGTCGGGGATCACCACGCCGCGATAGGCCGCGGCATGGTTGGCGAGGTAGGTCGCCAGCATCTTGCGCGGCTCGGGCTGCATGGCGTGCGCTTCCTTGCAGGTGATGTAGGCCGCCTGGTCGAAGTTCGTGGGCGCGATCTGGGCCTGGGCGGCCGTCGACGCGAGGAGCAGCGCGCCGGCAGCGAGGAGGAACCTCGAGGTCATGATGGCTCTCCCGCTCACTTGCTGTTGCCGATGGCGGTGCCGCCGAGATAGCCGACAGCGCCGCCGACCAGGCCGGCGCCGACCACCGCGCCGAA
>JAUXST010000289.1 GCA_030679805.1 Reyranella sp.
GCGGTCCGTTAGCAGCCAAAAGTTCGCGGGCAGACTCCTCCCCTACGGATATGTAGTCATCAAAGGTCTTGTCGAGGCGTAGCTGCATTCAAAGAGCGTACACCAGAGAGGACCTGCCTGTATGCCAGCGTGGATTGCTGAGGTGAGCAACTCTCCAAAAGAGCCTAAGAATCGAGACGCAGCGACAGCAGAGTGAGAGGGCTGCGCCGGTTTCCATGACGGATTGGAGGTCGAGAGAGTGTCTCCCGGCCGTCCGTCGTGGAGTATCCCGACATGGCAAAGGCCGTTCAGAAGATCATCCTCAGCGCCTCGCGCGACATCCCCTTCAACAAGCTGATGCTCAGCCAGTCGAACGTCCGGCGCTTGAAGGCGGGCGTCTCGGCCGAGGACCTGGCCGAGGACATCGCCCGGCGCGGGCTCCTGCAGAGCCTCAACGTCCGGCCGGTCGTCGACGCCGAAGGCGCCGAGACCGGCCAGTTCGAGATCCCGGCCGGCGGCCGCCGCTACCGGGCCCTCGAACGCCTGGTCAGGCAGAAGCGCCTGTCGAAGACGGCGCTCATCCCCTGCATCGTGCGCGATCCTGGCGTCGAGGTGTCGGCGGAAGAGGATTCGCTGGCGGAGAATGTCCAGCGTGTCCCCCTGCATCCTCTGGATCAGTTTCGTGCCTTCAAGACGTTGCGCGACCAGGGCGCCGGCGAGGAGGAGATCGCCGCCCGGTTCTTCGTCGCGCCCGCTGTGGTCAGGCAGCGGCTGCGCCTGGCAGCGGTGTCCGAGAAGCTCCTCGACATCTATGCCGAGGACGGCATGACCCTGGAGCAGCTCATGGCCTTCACCGTCACCACCGATCATGCCCGTCAGGAGCAGGTCTGGGGCGCGCTTCAGCAATCCTACGACAAGGAGCCATACCTGATCCGGCGCCAACTCACCGAGAGTGCCATCCGCGGCTCGGACCGGCGGGCGCGGTTCGTCGGTGCCGAGGCGTACGAAGCTGCTGGCGGCGTGATCCTGCGCGACCTGTTTGAGGACGACAGCGGCGGCTGGTTTGAGGACGTCGCACTGCTCGACCGGTTGGCGACCGAGAGGTTGGCCGCGGCGGCCGAGAATGTCGCCGTCGAAGGCTGGAAGTGGATCGAGGTCGCCGTCGATTTCCGCTATGGCCATACGCATCATCTTCGGCGACTCGACGGCGTGACGCTCGAGCTCACTCCGGCCGAGCAGGCGACGTTCGATGCGTTGACCGCAGAGTACGCCAAGCTCGAAGGCGAATACGAAGGCGCCGAC
>JAUXST010000291.1 GCA_030679805.1 Reyranella sp.
CGGCCTTGCCGTCGGGCGAAGTCTCATGGCTGAGGGCCAGCTGCGGGACGATGGCGAGCTTCTCGTCGATGTCGAACAGCTTGTCGCAGATCGAGGCAAAGACGATGCGGCCGACATAGGTCCGCGCCAGGCTGGGATCGAGCACGTCGGGATCCTCGGCAAGGCCGATACGCAGGTGGGCACCTTGAGCGAAAGCAGGCGCGAAGGCGCCGCCCGCCATCGTGGCGGACAGGACCAGGGAAAGGGCCATCAGGCCGATTGTCTTTTTCATGAAGCCTCCGTCTGGGATACGAACGCCGCCTGCAGGCGGGCGAGTCGGATTCGGTCTTGTTCTTGGCCCATGCTCTGGGCGAGCGCTGCGGCGGGCGGGAACTCCGGCCAATAGGGACAGGCCGTGGCATGGCTGGAGGGGTCGGAAGAGGGGCCGTCGTCGGCGAGCACGGGCACGTCGCGGCGACAGGCATCGCGCACGAAGGGGCAGCGCGTGTGGAAAAGGCAGCCCGACGGCGGGTTCATGGCGCTCGGCAGGTCGCCTTCCAGGAGCGCGCGCTCGCGCACCACCGTCGGGTCCGGCTGCGGCACGGCCGCGAGCAGGGCGCGCGTATAGGGATGGCGCGGGCTACGGAAGAGGTCCTCGGTCGTCGCGGTCTCCACGATCTTGCCGAGGTACATTACGGCGATTCGGTCGGCGATGTGCTTCACGACCGCGAGATCGTGGCTGATGAAGATGTAGGCCAGGCCGAAGCGCTTCTGCAGCGACTGCATCAGGTTGATGACCTGCGCCTGGATCGAGACGTCGAGCGCCGAGACGGCCTCGTCGGCCACGATCAGCCGGGGCTCGACGGCGAGTGCACGGGCGATCGCCAGCCGCTGGCGCTGGCCGCCGGAGAATTCGTGCGGGTAGCGCCGTGCGTGTTCGGGGCGCAATCCGACAAGCTCCAGCAATTCGCCGATACGCGCGCGCCGCTCGGTTTCGGTGTTGGCGAGGCGGTGCAGCATCAGCGGCTCGCCCAGCATGGCGCCCACCGTCATGCGCGGATTGAGCGAGGCGTAGGGATCCTGGAAGATCACCTGCAGGCGCTGGCGCCGCGCGCGCATCTCGGTCTCCGGCAGCGCCAGCAGGTCCTCGCCCTCGAAGCGCACGCTGCCGGCCGTGGGTTCGAGCAGGCGCAGGACCAGGCGGCCGACCGTCGATTTGCCGCAGCCCGATTCGCCCACGATCGCGAGTGTCTCGCCGGCGTCGAGATGGAAGTCGACGCCGTCAACGGCGCGCACATGGCCCGAGACGAAGCCGAAGGCGCCGCGCTTCACCGGGAAATGCTTGGCGAGTCCCGCCACTTCCAGGAGCGGCGGGCTCATGCAGCCACCTGCGACAGCGGTGCGCGGCGGCAGCGCGTGAGATGGCCCGGCGCCACCTCGACCAGCACCGGAGCGGTCGTGCGGCAGTCCGGTTCGACGAAGGGACAGCGCGCGGCGAAGCGGCAGCCCGCGGGCGGACGGGTCATGTCGGGCACGCGGCCCTCGATCGAGGGCAGGCGATCGCGCTTTTCGTCGAGTCGCGGGATCGAGCCCAGCAGGCCAACGGTGTAGGGATGCTCGGGTCGGGCGAAGAGGTCGCGCACGGCGGCACGTTCGACGATCTGGCCCGCGTACATGACCGCGACGTCGTCGGCCATCTCGGCCACCACGCCGAGATCGTGGGTGATCAGCACGATGGCGGCACCGGTGTCGCGGCGCAGGCCGCGCATGAGGTCGAGGATCTGTGCTTGGATAGTGACGTCGAGCGCCGTCGTCGGCTCGTCGGCGATCAGGAGTTGCGGCCCGCAGGCCAGCGCCATGGCGATCATGGCGCGCTGGCGCATGCCGCCGGAAAGCTTGTGCGGATAGTCGTCGACCCGCTTCTCGGGGCTGGGGATGCGCACCAGCTTCAGCACCTCGATGGCGCGGGCGCGGGCGGCCGCGGCGTCGAGCCCCTGATGACGCCGGATCGCCTCGATGATCTGGTTGCCGATCGTATAGGAGGGGTTGAGCGAGGTCATCGGCTCCTGGAAGATCATCGCCAGGCGCGCCCCGCGCAGGTCGCGCAACGCGTTGGCGCCCAGGGTCAGGAGATTGCGACCCTCGAACCACACCTCGCCACGCACCTTCGAATTCTCCGGCGGCAGCAGTCCCATGATGGCGAGCGACGTCACGCTCTTGCCGCAGCCCGATTCGCCCACCAGTCCGAGCGTGCGACCGCGCGCCAGCGCGAGATCGATGCCGTCGACGGCGTAGACCGTGCCATCGTCGGTCGCGAAGTCGACGGCCAAAGCCTTCAATTCCAGAAGCGGCTGCTCCATCGACGTCCTGCTCATGGGCGCTCGGCCGCCAGGCTCCGTGCGATGCCGGCCTCGATTTCGGCGCGATCGAAGATGCCGGCGGGGTTCTCGCGCGTGGCCGTGAAGGCACGAAAATGCGTCCAGCGCTCGCGGCTCACGGCTTCCAGCCGCGCGAGTTCCTGCAGTGGCTCGACGTGATCGTCGACTCGGAGATCGAGCTCGGAATAATCCTGGTCGCCGCAGATCACCAGCGCCGCCGATTGCTTGCCACGCTTGTCGCCTCCCGCGGCTTCGCCCGCCTGCATGGCGGTGATCAGCCGGCGCGGCAGCGGCAGGTCATGGCGCTCGCGCAGGGTGCGCACGGTGTCGGCGACCACGTCTGGGCCGGCCAGCATGTTGCCGGCCACGGAGAAGTCGTCGCCGATCCAGTGGCCGCACCACGGCACGCACTCCGCGCCGGTATGGGCGGCGAAGCACCCGTCGGCGCCCATGACATGGAGCTGGCGATGCTCGCGGCCGGCGTCGGGCGTCGTGAGGATGCGCACCACGTCGGCGGCGCCCGCGCCCTCGCGGATCAGGCGCAGACCGTGCGGGCCGTAGAGCGGGTTGGTCAGCGCCTGGGTGCAGACCGCGCCCTTCTGCGGCGCGATGTTGGGCACGCGCGCGCCGACGGCGAAGAACTTTGTGGCGACAGCAATGCCGATGCGGCCGCTGTCGCGTTCACGGAAGATGATGGACCAGGTCATTCTTCGATCATCGGCCTTCCGTCAACGTCCGGCCGCGTAACCCTGCATGCCGCGTGGGTTGGCCGCGGCCTTGCGCCAGGGATCGTCGCGCGTGGCCGCGGTGAGACGGCCCTCGGACCACTCGTCGTTCAACTCGACTTCGTGGCCGCGCTTCTTCAGCTCCGCCACCGTCTCCTTCGGGATGCGGCCTTCCAGTACCAGGACGCCGGGGCGCGCGGTGCGCGGCCAGAAGGAGCTGGGGAAGTGCTCGCTGTGCCATGCCGGCGCGTCGATACCTTCCTGCAGATTCATGGCGCAATGGACGTGGCGCAGGAACAGCTGGGTGATCCATTGGTCCTGCTGGTCGCCGCCCGGTGAGCCCCAGGCCATGTACGGCTTGCCATCGCGATGGGCCATCGTCGGCGTCAGCGTCGTGCGCGGGCGCTTGCCCGGCGCCAGCGAGCCCGGCAGGCCCTCTTCCAGCCAGAACATCTGGCCGCGTGTGCTGATGGGGAAGCCGAGTTCGGGGATGACCGGCGAACTCTGCAGCCAGCCGCCCGAGGGCGTGGCCGTGATCATGTTGCCGTCGCGGTCGACGATGTCGAAGTGCACCGTGTCGCCGTTGGTCTGGCCGAGGCGCCCGACGGTGGGCTCACCGGCACCGCTCGCCGCCACGGCGCTGCGCGTGCCGTCGGCGCGGCGCAGCTTCACCACGCCGCCGTAGCCCTCGAGCTTGCCCGGCCGCTGGTCGAGCGAGGCGTGCCGGGCGTCGATGAGCTTGCGCCGGTCGGCATTGTAGGCGTCCGAGAGCAGCGTCTGCATCGGCACGTCGACGAAGTCCGGGTCGCCGTAGAAGGACTCGCGGTCGGCATAGGCGAGCTTGCTCGCCTCGACCACGAGATGGATGAAGTCGGCGCTGGTCGGATCCATGCCATCCAGGTCGAAGCCCTTGAGCAGGGCAAGCTGCTGCAGGACCACCGGGCCCTGCGTCCACGGGCCGGCCTTGCAAACAGTGTACCGTCCGTAGTCGTAGGTGAGCGGCGCCTCGACAGTGGCCTGCCACTTCGCCATGTCGCTGCCGCGCAGCACGCCTTTGTTGCGCCGGCCCGACACGTCCATGATCTCTTCGTGTGTGTAGAAGCGGTCGATCGCTTCGGCGACGAAGCCCTGGCTCCAGGCCTTGCGTGCGCGCTCGATCTCGGCCTCGCGACCGCCGCCACCTGATTCGGCTTCCTTGAGGATGCGGCCGTAGGTGTTGCCGATGGCCGTGTTGCGGAACATCGAGGCGGGCTCGGGCACATTGCCGCCGGGCAGGAAGACCGCGGCCGACGTCGGCCAGTGATTGCGGAACTGGTCGGCCACGGTCGCAATCGTGGCGGAGGCGCGCTCGACGAGGGGGAAGCCGTTCAGCCAGTAGCCAATGGCGGGCGAGAGCACGTCGGAAAGCCGCATGGTGCCGTAGTCGCGCAGTACCAGCATGTAGGCATCGAAGGTGCCGGGCACGCAGGCCGGCAGGAGGCCGGTGCCGGGGATGAGATCGAGGCCGAGGCCCCTGTAGTGGGCGATGGTGGCGCCGGCCGGCATGGAGCCCTGGCCGCAGATCACCTCGGTCTTGCCGTGCTTCACGTCGTGCAGGATGAGCGGCACGTCACCGCCCGGGCCGCAGAGATGCGGCTCGACAACCTGCAGGGTGAAGGCGGTGGCAACGGCGGCGTCGAAGGCGTTGCCGCCGCGCTCGAGGATGCCCATACCGACCGCGGTGGCGATCCAGTGCGTGGAGGCCACCACGCCGAACGTGCCGACGATCTCCGGCCGCGTGGTGAAAGGGTTGGGATTGATCAGTTTCACAGGCGATCTCCTCGCGGACTGGCGCGGAGAGACCTTAAGCCTGACCGGACAGGGCGGCTAGGGGTCCGAGGGTTCGGGAAGCCGCATCCACGCCGGAAATTCCGGCACGATCCTTGCGCCTCCCGCCGTCAGCGCGCCGCCGCCGCGGGCGGCATCGAGACGCAACATGGCAATCGCGCGTTTACCTGCGCCCGAGCGCAGTTCGCCTACGTCTTGGCCGTCCAATTCAATCGTCGTGCCGGAGACCGGCAACGTGCCCTCGATCCTCACGGGAAAAAGGCGCTTCCTCACAAGGCCGCGGTACTTGGTGCGGGCCGTCAGCTCCTGGCCCATGTAGCAACCCTTCTTCCAGTCGACGCCATTCAACTCGTCGAATCCGCTTTCGAGCAGCAGCGCTTTTTCCACCGGCAGGTCGCGGCTGCCGTCGGGAGCGCCCAGCGAGAGGCGAAGCGCGTCGTAGTCGTCGACGGGCGCTTCGGCGAGGCCGCCCGCGGAGAGCAGGGCGGCGGCCTGGCCGGTCGGCGCCAGCACACGAACGCCAAGGTCGGCGAGCCGGGGATCGACGAAGGAGATCGCGCCGTCTATGGGCAGCGCCTTCTCGGCAGCGGCACCGAAGATCACGGCAACATCCATGGCGGCGCTTCGATCCTCGACCGTCACCTTGGAGCGCAGCTTGTAAAGATTGAGTTTCTTGGCCAGCGCGGGCGCCCGCTCGCGTTCGGTTTCCAGCAGCAGGGTGCCGTTCCCGCCGTCGACGACGAACATGTCGTTGAGGAAGCGACCCTGCGGTGTCAGCAACGCCGCCCAGACGGCGCGACCAGGAGCCACCTTGGTGGTGTCGTTGGAAATCAGGCCTTGCAGGAATTCGACGCGATCGTCGCCGTCGACGGCGATGACGCTGCGATGGGGCAGCAGGGCGAAATGAGGAGCGGACATGACCCCGAACAGTTGGGGTCATGCGCGCCGCTTGGCAAGAGTCTCGCGGCGATCAGGCGCGATAGAACGGTTTGTCGCCGCAGACCGTCACGCGATGGCCGTAACGCCGGTGTGGGTAATAGTCGAACATCGCGTGATGCTGGGCGCAGCGATTGTCCCAGAACGCCACCGAGTTCGGCTGCCACTTGAAGCGGCACTGGAATTCCGGGGTCTCGATGTGGCGGTAGAGCATTTCGAGCAGCGCGTCGCTCTCGTTGCGGCGGAGCTGCGGGATACGCAGCGTGAAGCCGCGGTTGACGTAGAGGCCCTGCTTGCCGGTCACCGGATGGGTACGCACGATCGGATGCTCGGCGTTGGGGAATTTCATCTCGTCGCGGTCGGTGGCCTTGACCCGGTAGTAGTGCGCCTTGGAGCTGTCGTGCAGGGCGGTGAGGCCCGCGAGCATCTTCTTGATCGGCTCGGAGAGCGTGTCGTAGGCGCGGTACATGTTGGCGAACAGCGTGTCGCCGCCGCCCTCCGGCGGCACCTCGGTGAGATGGAGGATCGAGCCCATCGGCGGCTCGAGGTCGCAGCTCACGTCGGTGTGCCATTCCTCGCCGGCGACATGCTTCGACTTCTCGTCGGCCTTGATCACCAGGATCTCGGGATGCTCCTTGAATTCGATCGGCGCATTGGGGTGCGTGTGCAACGGCCCGAAGCGGCGGCCGAAGTCCTTGTGCTGGTCGATCGTCATCTTCTGGTCGCGGAAGAAGATCACCAGGTTCTCCATCAGCGCGTCGTGCACTTCCTGGAATTGCTGGTTGCCCAGAGGCTTGCCGAGGTCTACGCCGAAAACCTCGGCGCCGATGGTGGGCGTGAGCTTGCGCACGTCGATCGACTGATAGGCCATTGTTCGTTTCCTCCCGAGCTCGGGCTCGTGTGACATCGACGTTACGCTTTCCCGGCGGCGGCGCCCTGCCTTAAGTCGACGAAGTCCGTATTGCGGACTAGACTTGCCTCATGGCCCTGCAACCTGCCATCGAGCCGGTCCGCCGCAGCTTTGCGCTGCTGGAGGCGCTCAGCCGCCGGCGGACCTCCACCGTCGGCGTGCTGACCCGCGAGATCGGCCTGCCGCGGCCGACGGTGGTGCGCCTGCTGCACACGTTGATTGCGCTGGGCTATGCCGCGCGCGTCTCGCGCGAACAGGGCTACCGTCTGACCGACCGCGTGCTGGGTCTCTCCGGCTCGATCCGCTTCGTCGACCACCTGGTGGACGCCGCCATCCCTCATATGAGCCGATTCACCGCCGATCACGGCTGGCCACTCTATCTCGCGACGCTGACTTATGGCGCGATCTCGATCCGCCATTCGACAGCGCCGGAAAGCCCGATGTCGTTCGAGGGCGCCGGCCTCAACCTGCGCCGCCCGGTGCTGACCAGCGCGCTCGGCCGGGCCTGGCTCGCCTTCTGCCCGGACGAGGAGCGGCGCAACATCCTGCGCGACATTGGTGGTCTCACTCGTCGACAGGAGGCCACTCTCGGGCAAGTGCTCGAGCGCGTACGCCGCGACGGCTATGCCTTCACACAGCCGCCGCGACCGACGCGCATCCATGGCATTGCGGTGGCGATCCGCCAGGAAAGTGGGGCAGCAGGACGAGTGATGGGCAGCCTCTCGATGCGCTTTCCCAGTTCGGCCATGACGGAGGAAGAAGTCGGCGCCCGCTTCGGGCGGCAGTTGCAACAGCTTGCGCGTGCGATTGCGAACGACTGTGCGACGAAGAATGCGGAATGAGCGACGAGTCAGTGGGACACCTCTTTGCGTCGACCGGCGAGGTGCGACTCTCGAGATAGGCGGTTGATCCTGCTCGGAAAAGCGGTGCGGCCTTGCGTCGATACGCGAGACACCGAATGACTCGAATCGAGATTCCCGTTCCTTCGTTCTCGAGACTGCGCCTGCGCCGCGTGGAGGTTGCCGCTCCTCCGCGACCTGCGGAGGCACGATGTCCGACAGAACGATCGGCAAGTCGTTGAAGGCATTCATCTTTCGATTTCCTATCGACGACTTCGGATGCGCGGCATCGTCGGACAAATTCGACCTCCGATTCCCTTGCGGGAATACAATTCGATGGGCTGGAAACGTTCCGGATCGATGGGGCGTCTCTCACGCCTATGTCCTATCCTAGTAGGATTCAGCCGTCAAGCGCGCCGTCGATACTCACGGCGGCTATCGTCAGCCTAGATGGCCACGCTGCGCTCTCCGGAATCCGACATTGGCGACCATCGTCAGCCCGAACATCACGATGCCCAACAGGATCGGCCGGAACGGATCGCCGCTCAGGTCGTAGAGCCAGCCGGCGATCGTGGGCGTGGGGGCGGCGAAAAGAAAGAAGATGCTGAAGAACACGCCCATGCCGAAGGCGCGACGCTCGGGCGCCACCGCTTGGCTCGTAAGCGCCATGATGAGGCCTGCTGGCGCCATGCCGATCAGCCCGAAGGAGAGCGCGACCGGAATGGCGAGGCTGGTTTGCGGCAACAGGGCCAGCGAGAGCATGGCCACAACCAGGCAGCCATAGAGGATGGCGTCGGACTTGCCGGTACGATCGGCGAGATGTCCGCAGATCGCGCCAGATACGATCATCACCCAGCTCGCCAGGCTGATGACAGCCGCCGCTTCGAGGGTGCCGAAGCCGCCCGCCACCAGAACGCGCGAAGCGAAGCTCAGATAGACGATGAAGGCCGCGTTGAAGCAACCCCAGACCAGGGCGGCGAGGACGACGAGTTTCCATTCGTGCCGCGTCATCCCGGTGGCGGTCGTTGCGCTGGTTGCGATGGGCATAGCCGGCGGGCGATACGCCGCCAGCACGAGCACGGCGCCGGTGAGGCTGTAGAGCGCCGCCACGGCGAAGGCCCATTGCCAACCCAGCGCGGCGGCAAGCCAGGTGTGCCCGACCTGGCCCATGGCGATGCCGAAGGGCCAGCTCATCACCAGCACGGCCATCGCGGTGGCGATTTCGCGGCCGGCGAACCAGTCGACGGTCATCTTGGTCATGAAGATCGTGCAGATGACGAAGCCTATGCCGCACAGGACGCGGCCAACCGTCATCGGACCGAAGCCGGTGGCGGTGGCGCAGAGGCCGCCGCCCAGCGCGAGCGATGCGAGACCAAGGGCCACCAGCCGTTTGTCGGACAAATATCGGCCGGCGTAGCCGACGGGGAGCGCCAGCACGAGCCCGGGCAGGAAGAAGACGCCGATCAGCGTGCCCAACTCAGCGTAGCTGAGGCCAAGGTCGGCGGCGAGCGGGTCGCCCACCGAAGCCACGGTCTGGAACTGGAAGCCGAGCCCGGCGCGGACCGCGAAGACCAAGCCGAGCATGGCCCAGCGCATGCCGCCGCCCGGTGTCGGAGTCATGTCATTTCCCTAGGTCGTCGCGCCGCGAAGGCGGCCAGGGTGGCGAGGGCTGCGAGGGTGCCGAACACCAGAAGCGACAGCGTGTAGGTCCCGCTGGCATCGCGCAGAAGGCCGGACAGGACCGGGCCGGCCGCCTGCGCCAACACCTGCAGCGACAGCGCCACGCCGCGGATCGCGCCATAGCTTTCGCGGCCGAAGTAATCGGCCCAGGCCACTGGCAGCAGCGTGAGCACGCCGCCGATGCCGAGGCCGAACAGGCCGCCGGCGAGGAAGGCGTCGCGCGCGGAGTCGATGCCGATCAGGCCGAAGCTGCCCAGGCTCAGCAGGACAGCCGAGGCGAGCAGGCCGTAGCGCACCGGCCAGCGGCGCGGCAGGAAGCCGACACCGAAACTCGCCACCGCCGACATTGCCGAGAAGAAGCTGATCACCGCCGCGGTCGTGATCGGCGTCAGGCCGCGTTCGATCAGGTGCGGTGCCTGATGGAGGCTGACGCCCGCCTGCACCGGAAACACCAGCACGGTATAGAGCGAGAGCAGCCAGAAGGCGGGCGTTCGCATCGCCTGGCCGCGACTGAAGCGCGGCTCGGCTACCGCCGGACCGCCGCCGGTGGCGACCCGGTCCGGCGCCAGTCCGACATCCTCCGGCCGGCGCACCACCAGGAGCCAGACCGGCAGGAAGCCGACCACGAGCACCGTCGCGCCCACCGCCACCCAGCCGGCCCGCCAGTCGCCGTCGCTCATCGCGACCTGCGCCACGATCGGCAGTGCCACCAGCCCGGCCATCTGCGCCAGCGTGGCGATCGAGTTGGCCCTTGCGCGGCGCGCGACGAACCAGTTGTTGAGCGCGCCGTAGAGGCCGAGGTCGTAGGGGCCGGCCCAGACCATGCGGGCAAAGCAGAACACCAGATAGAAGGCGAGCAGCGACGTCACCAGCGACAGCGACATGGTGGCCGCCCCGGTGCCGAGCACGGCAAGGCAAAGTACCAGCCGGGCCCCGCGGCGGTCGAGGATCGGCCCGATCATGGGCGAGATCACCGCGGCCAGGACGCCGCCCAGCGAGACTGCGCCCGCGATCTCGGTGCGCGACCAGCCGAAGTAGGCGGTCATGGGCGTGACGAAGATCGACAGCACGGCGACCGCCGGACCCTGCCGCGCGAAGCCTGCGAGGCAGACACAGCCCAGCACGACCCAGCCATAGTAGAAGGGCAGGCGCGGTATGAGGAAAGTCGCCAGGAACGGCGGCTTCATGGTGGATGCCTTCCCTCCCTGATGGGCGGCGCCGCTGTCGATCCAATACCACCCTCATGGTGAGGAGGGCGCGAAGCGCCCGTCTCGAAGCACGGGAACGAGCACAATGGTTGCTGCCCATGCTTCGAGACGCGCCCCTCCGGGTCGCTCCTCAGCATGAGGATGGTGTTGGATCGGGCTTGGAACAGACTGGCAAGGTCGGCCGACGTCAGGCGACCTTCTTGGCGAGATGGGGGAACATCGCCAGTCGTGCGGCATCATCCATCTCGGCCTTGAAGCTGTGCTTGTCCTTCAGGGCAAGCGCGCGCTGGGCGGCCGGGCGAGCGGAGATCTCCTCGAGATGGCGCTTGAGGTTCGGCATCTGCGGCAGGGCCTCGGGCCCGAGCACGACCGGCACCAGCCGCGACCAGCCCCACACCGCCATGTCGACGATGGAATAGCCGTCGCCCAGCATGAAGCGGCTCTTGCCCAGCTGCGCATCGAGGATGTCCCAGTGGCGCCGCGCCTCGAAGGTGTAGCGGTTCACCGCATAGTCCTTGGGCTCGGGCGCGAAATTGCGGAAATGCACGGCCTGGCCCGAATAGGGGCCGATGCCGGAGGCGACGAACATCAGCCACGACAGCAGCTCGCCGCGCGCGGCCAGCGCCGACTTGGCCGAAGACGCGCCCGGCAGGAACTGCCCGGTCTTCTCGGCGAGGTAGAGCAGGATCGCATTGCTGTCGAAGACGGTGGCGTCGCCATCGACGATGGCGGGGACCTTGGCGTTGGGATTGACGGCGAGGAAGGCCGGCGTGTGCTGCTCGCCCTTTCGCGTGTCGATCGGCACCAGCTCGTAGGCCAGGCCCATCTCCTCGAGGCAGAGCGCCACCTTCGTCGGGTTGGGCGCCAGATTGTAATAGAACTTGATCATGGGTTGCCTCTCGTTGAGCGGGCTGAAGGGGGCGGATCGTAGGAGTCTGCTGCCGGCGAGGCAATGCGCAGCGCGAACCTCCGCCCAAGATGGCCGCCGACAACGCCCGATTGCCCTGATAAAACCCACCGACAATCCATAGGAGCATGCATGTCGTTTCGCGCGCTGGTTCTGAGCCAAGGCCCCGACCGCAAGGTGAGCGGCACCCTCGAGACACTGGCCGTCGACAAGCTGCCGGCGGGCGACGTCACCGTGGCGGTCGAGTATTCGACGCTGAACTACAAGGACGGCCTCGTGCTCACGAGCGGCGGCGGGCTGGTGAAGACCTGGCCGCATGTCGGCGGGATCGATTTCGCCGGCACGGTCGAGGCGTCAGACAATCCCGCCTTCAAGCCCGGCGACAAGGTCGTGCTCAACGGCTGGCGCGTCGGCGAGCTGCACTGGGGCGGCTACGCCACCAAGGCGAGGGTGAAGGGAGACTGGCTGGTCAAGCTGCCGACCTCGATCTCGACCAAGCGCGCCATGGCGATCGGCACGGCGGGCTACACCTCCATGCTCTGCGTCATGGCGCTGGAGAAGCACGGCATCCGACCTGAGTCGGGCGAGATCCTGGTGACCGGCGCGGCAGGCGGCGTCGGCTCGGTTGCCGTCGCCATCCTCGCCAGGCTCGGCTACACGGTCGTGGCCGCCACAGGCCGGCCGCAGGAGGGCGCCTATCTCACGGCGCTCGGCGCCAAGACGGTCATGGACCGCAAGGAGATCGTCGAGGCACCGGACCGGCCGCTGCTGTCGGAGCGCTTCGCCGGCCTCATCGACACGGTTTCCGGCGTGATGTTTGCCAAGGCCCTCGCGCAGGTGAAATACAATGGTGCCGCCGCCGTGTGTGGGCTCGCGGCGGGACCCTCGTTCCCGGGCTCGATCCTGCCGTTCATTCTGCGCAACATCAGCGTCTACGGCATCGATTCGGTGATGCTGCCCAAGGGTCCGCGCGAGGCGGCCTGGAAGCGCCTGGGGGTGGATCTGCCGCTCGACAAGCTCGACAGCACGGTAAGCGAGGTGGGCCTTTCCGATCTGATGGCGATGGCCCCAAAAATCCTCAAGGGAGAGATACGCGGTCGCGTGGTCGTCGACGTCAACAAGTGATAGCCTAAATCATTGAGTATCCAGTACGCCTAAGGAATCCGACGATGACGCCTCCCAATGCCAAGCCCGCCGCCAACAATCTCGAAGCCTTCTTCATGCCGTTCACGGCAAACCGGCAGTTCAAGAAGAACCCGCGGATGCTGGCCAAGGCCAAGGGCGTTCACTATTGGACGCCGGAGGGCCGCAAGATCATCGACGGCACGGCGGGCCTGTGGTGTGTCAATGCCGGCCACGGCCGCGAGGAGATTAAGGCGGCGATCGCCAAGCAGCTCGACGAGATGGACTACGCCCCCTCGTTCCAGATGGGCCACCCCAAGGCGTTCGAACTGGCGGCGCGCCATGCCGCGATGCTGCCGGGCGACCTGAACCACGCGTTCTATTGCAACTCCGGCTCGGAGGCGGTGGACAGCGCGCTCAAGATCGCGCTCGCCTATCACCGCGCCAACGGCCAGGGCACGCGTACCCGCTTCGTCGGCCGCGAGCGCGGCTACCATGGCGTGGGCTTCGGCGGCATCTCCGTCGGCGGCATGGTCAACAACCGCAAATGGTTCGGCGCCATGCTGCCGGGCGTCGATCACCTGCCGCATACCCATCTCGCCTCCAACGCCTTCTCCAAGGGCCAGCCCGAGAACGGTGCGGAGCTCGCCGATGCGCTGGAAGGCATTGTCGGCCTGCATGACGCCTCCAACATTGCCGCCGTCATCGTCGAGCCTTGCGCCGGCTCGACCGGCTACCTGCCGCCGCCCAAGGGCTACCTCCAGCGTCTCCGTCAGATCTGCGACAAGCACGGCATCCTGCTGATCTTCGACGAGGTCATTACCGGCTTCGGCCGCCTGGGCGCGAGCTTCGCCGCTGAGAAATTCGGCGTCATCCCCGATCTGATGACGGTGGCCAAGGGCATCTCCAACGCCACGGTGCCGATGGGCGGCGTGTTCGTGCGCAAGCCCGTGTTCGACGGCCTGATGAACGGCCCGGAGAGCGCCATCGACCTGTTCCACGGCTACACCTATTCGGCGCATCCGCTGGCCTGCGCCGCCGCCTCGGCCGTGCTCGACATCTATCGCGACGAGAACCTGTTCGAGCGCTCGGCCGAACTCTCGCCGTACTGGGAAGAGGGCGTGCATTCCCTGAGGGGGCTGCCCAACGTCACCGACATCCGCAACCTCGGGCTGGCCGCCGGCATCGACTTGGCGCCGAGCGGCCCGGTCGGCGCGCGCGGCTTTGCCGCCTTCACCAAGGCATTCGACCTTGGCCTGATGGTGCGCCAGTCGGGCGACGCCATCGCCATGTCGCCGCCGCTGGTGATCGAGAAGGCGCAGATCGACGAGATCATCGACATCACGGCGAAGACGATCAAAGCGGTCGCCTGATCGCGTGACCCTGACGGGTGAACTGCTCTGGCTGATCGGCGAAACCGCTGCGCTCATGCATGTGGCCATCGCCGCGGCGGTGACGGTCCACGTCCTGCTCAACAAGCGCAACGTCGGTGCCGCCGTCTCATGGATCGGCATCGCTTGGCTGTCGCCGTTTCTTGGCGGCCTGTTGTACGCGATCATGGGCGTCAACCGCGTCAAGCGGCGCGCCAAGCGGCTGCTGCGCAAGCCCTCGAAACCCGTCATCGCCGAGGCGGCATCGGCGGACATGGCGCCCGACGATCCGCTGGCGCCACTGGAATTCGCCGTCGGCCGGCTGACCGGCCTGCCGCTCGAACGCGGCAACAGCGTCGAGATGCTGCGCAATGGCGATCAGGCCTATCCCCGCATGCTGGAGGAGATCGGCCGCGCCAAGAAGAGCATCGGCCTCGAAAGCTACATCTTCCGGGCCGATGCCGCGGGCGAGCCGTTCCACGAGGCGCTGATCGCCGCCCATCGCCGCGGCGTACAGGTGAGGGTGCTGATCGACGGCGTCGGCGGCGGCTACTTCTGGTCCGGGACCTACCGGCGCCTGAGCGAGGCGGGCGTTCCGGTCACGCGCTTCCTTCACTCGTACCTGCCATGGCGCATGCCTTTCGTGAACCTGCGCAACCACCGCAAGGTGCTGGTGATCGACGGCCGCGTCGGCTTTACCGGCGGGATCAACATCGGCGCGGAAAACCTCCAGGCTCCGCATCCGCTGCATGCGGTGCGGGACACGCATTTCCGCTTCGAGGGCCCGGTCGTCGAACAGCTCACCGACGCCTTCGCCGACGACTGGCTGTTCATGACCGGCGAGCATCTGCCCGACCAGGACTGGTTCCCGGGGATCGACAAGGCCGGTGTCGTGGCCGCACGCGTGGTGACCTCCGGGCCCGACGAGGACAACGAACGCATCGAGTTCGTGGCGCTGCACGCGATATCCTGCGCGCGCAAGTCGGTTCGCGTCGTCACGCCGTACTTTCTGCCGCCCGAGCCGTTGACGATGGCGCTGGGTCTCGCCGCCATGCGCGGGATCGAGGTCGACCTGGTGATCCCCGAGCACGGCAATCATGCCGTTCTCGACTGGGCACGGCGGATCCCGCTTCGGCCGCTGATCGAGGCCGGCTGCCGCGTCTGGCTCCTGCCGCCGCCGTTCGAGCATTCGAAGCTGATGACCATCGACGACAGCTGGTCTCTGGTCGGCAGCGCCAACTGGGACACTCGCAGCTTCCGGCTGAATTTCGAGCTCAATGTCGAATTGCACGATACCGGCTTCGCGCACGAGATTGCGGTGGCGACGCGCCTGTGCCGGCGCCTCACGGTGGCCGAACTGGATTCCGACCCGTTGCCGATCCGGTTGCGCAACAGCGCGGCACGGCTGCTGCAACCCTATCTCTAGGCCGGATCAGCCGAGCGCGGCGCGGATCCTGGCGATACGCCGGCGGGTCGAGCGCAGCGGATCTCGTTTGCTCGCCACTTCCGTGACGCGCAGGTGGACGACGATCGGCCGGTGATCGGACGGGCCGGCGGCCAGCGTGTCGGTTGCGCTGCAGTGAAGCCCATGGACCAAGCAACGATCGAGGCGGAATGGTACGACGTTGCTGGCGAAGTGCGTCGTCTCCAGCGGACCGACATCGAAGAACCCCGGCACCAGGATCGGCCCGACGGCATTGTAGTCGCCCACGATGGCCGAGGGGCTGCCGCGCAGCTTGGCGGCGATGCGCGCGAGCTGGCGGCGGTTCAGGAGCTGGCCGTGCGAGAGATGGACGTTGGCGAAGGTGATGCCGTTCACCTGGAGAATCTGCGCCCGGCGGCGCGGCAGCTTTCCCGGCAGCTTGGACGCCGGCAATGCGAGCGGACGCGGCGAGGCGATGGGATGGCGGCTCCAGGCGGCCAGGCCGTGGATCTTCCCCGGCCAGGGGAGGCGGTGGAAATGGCCGCCGGCCAGCGCCGGCAACGCGTCCATGTGCTCCGTGGCCTCCTGCATGAGGAGAAGCTCGGGCCGCTCGCGCTCGACGAGCGTTGCCACGTCCTCGACCGCGGCGCCGGTGAGACGCAGCAGATTCCAGCTGATGACCTTCACACCGGCCTCATCACATCACGCCTCACGATTTGGGGTTCCGGTCGCGCCGCGCCGTCCGGCGGGTCAGGCGGATCTGCTCGGTGAGCAAGCTCGCGGTGCCGGCGGCGGCCTGTAATTCCTGGCGGACCGTTTCGCGCCGCTCGTGGATCGAGGCGATCACCAGGCCCATCGGCACGCCGAGGCCGACCAGCGCCGACTCGGCCAACTGCAGGCTTGCCTCGATTGTCTCGGGGACCGTGTCGGTGACGCGAAGCGTATAGAGGTGACGGGCATGCTGGGCATCGTGTGCGCGCGCCACGATCATCACGTCGGGGCGGCGCGCCCGCACGGCCCGCACGACGTCGTCGACCACCGCGGTGTCGATCGTGACGATGACGCCTGTCGCCTCGTCGATGCCGCAGCGCTTCAGGTAGATCGGGTTGCTGGCATCGCCGTAGTAGATCGGCCGGCCGAGGTTGCGCCAGCGCTCGACGAGGGCGACGTCCTTGTCGGTGGCGAGATAGGCGATCTCGTGCTTGTCGAGCAGGTCGCAGACCAGCTGGCCGACGCGGCCATGGCCCACGACAATGACACGCTTGGTGTGGTCGTCCGGCGGCAGCACGGTCGAGGAAGGCCGCGAAGGTGCCGCGACGTCGAGGCGCCTGTGGACGCGCCTGGCGGCCAGGGAGACGAATGGCAATGTGGCCATGGTCAGCGACACCACGGCGAGCACGCCCGCCGCGACGCCGTCGTCGATCAGCCTGAACTGGGTCGCAAGGCCGATGCCGATGAAGGCGAACTCGCCGCCGGGCGCCAGCAGCAGGCTGGTCTCGATGCTCGTCGACCACGGCACGCCGAACAGCCGGCAAAGCGGCGCGAGCAGCATCGTCTTGGCCACCATCATGGCGAGGAAACCGCCGGCCACCAGCAGGGGCTCGCGCCAGATGAATCCCAGATCGACATGCATGCCGACGGAGAAGAAGAAGACGCCGAGCAGAAGACCGCGAAAGGGATCGATCATCGCTTCAACGGCGCGCCGGTATTCGGTCTCGGCCAGCAGAAGGCCGGCGACGAAGGCACCCAGCGCCATCGACAGGCCGGCGTAGGCGGCGACCACCCCGGACCCCACGGCAATCAGAAGCGTGGCGGCCATGAAGAATTCCGGATTGTCCGTGCCGGCGGCGAGGCGAAACAACGGCTTCAGCACGAGCCGGCCGACGACGGCGATTATACCAACGGCAACGGCGGCCTCGACTAGGGCCACCACGACACCCTGCAGAACCGAGCCTTCCGAATGGCCGCCCAGGGCACTGATCAGGAACAGCAGCGGCACGACCGCAAGATCCTGGGCCAGCAGGATGGCGAAGCTGGTGCGTCCGGTCGTCGACATCATGCGGCGCTGCCCGGAGAGCAGTTCCATGACGATGGCCGTCGAGGAAAGCGCCAGGCAGGCGCCGATGATCAGTGCCGCCGCCGGCGGCTGGCCCAGCCAGAGAGCCACCAGCGAGATGGCAAGCGCGCTGAGGAACACCTGCGACCCGCCCAGCCCGAACACCAGGCGACGCATGGTGAGAAGGCGGCGCATCGACAGTTCCATACCGATGAAGAACAGCAGGAAGACGATTCCGAGGTCGGCGATGAAGGCGATCTGCCTTTCGCCGGTGACGGTGATCCAGTCGATGGCGCGCGAATGGTGGGCAAGCTGGCCCAGTCCATGGGGCCCGAGCAACGCGCCGACGACGAGAAAGCCCAGAACCGGGCTGATCTTCAGGCGATGCACGATCGGTGCCACGATCGCCGCCGTTCCCAGAACGATCAGGGCGTCCTTGAAGACGAAGATTTCCGCGGGACCTGCCATTGGCGCAAACATAGACTGTGGGTGGCGATCTGTGCACACTTTCGTCGGCAAGGAATGAATACGGGATGGAGACGATATGAAAGTGGTCATCACCGGCGGCGCGGGCTTTCTCGGCAAGAAGCTGGCACGGCGCATCCTGCAGCAGGGCACGATCGCAGGGCCGACCGGTGCGCCCGAGCGCGTGAGCGAGCTGTTGCTGTTCGACGTCGCCAAGGCGACGGGGCCGGGGCTCGACGATCCCAGGGTCAAGGCGCTGGCCGGCGACATCGCCAATTTCGCCACCGTGCAGTCGATCGTGCAGGGCGCGGCCACGGTATTCCACTTCGCCGCCGTCGTGAGCGCCGGCGCGGAGGCCGATTTCGATCTTGGCTACCGGGTCAATCTCGACGGTACGCGCAACGTACTCGAAGCCTGCCGGGCGCTCGGCACCAACCCGAGGGTTGTCTTCACCAGTTCGCTGGCGGCCTTTGGCGGCGACCTACCGCCGGCCGTGACCGACGACACGCCGCTCACGCCCCAGACCTCATACGGTGCGCAGAAATCGATCGGTGAATTTCTCGTGCGCGACTACACCCGCAAGGGCTACCTGCGCGGCACCGCAGTCCGGTTGCCGACGATCTGCGTCCGCACGGGGCTGCCCAACAAGGCGGCTTCGACGTGGGCCAGCTCGGTCGTGCGCGAGCCGCTCACGGGCGTGGACGTCGTCTGTCCGGTGACGCCGGAGACCATCATGGTCGTGCTCAGCCCACGCAAGACCGTCGATGCCTTCGTGCGCCTGCACGACCTGCCGGCCGACGCCTTCGGGCCGGGCCGCACCCTGCTGCTGAACGGCATCAACGTGACGGCGAAGGAGTTGGAGGCCGCGGTGGGCCGCCATGCCGGCAATCGCAAGGTCGGCAAGGTGGTCTGGCAGCACGATCCGGCCATTCAGCGGATCTGCGACGGCTGGCCCCAGGGCATCGATTCGAAGCGTTCGCGCACGCTCGGCTTCGAAACCGACAAGGACCTCGACGAGATCGTGCGCCATTTCATTGCCGACGACATCGACGAGCAGATGAAGATCGCGAAGCCCGTCTGATCCTAGTTGCCGCGCAGCATGCGCCAGCCGTTCTGGAGATGACGCCAGGGGCCCCAGACATGGCGCGTGCGCATCATGTGCCAGCGCTGCGGCTCGTTGTCGGGGCCGGCGACGGGTCCGGCATCCTCGACGTAGTCGGTGATGCCGACGGCGTCGGTGTCCCAGGGGCCGGTGGTCTTGAAGATAGTCGTCCTGGCGCCGTAGGCACCGAGCGCCCGCGACATGCCCGAGGCCATGAAATCCATATAGCGCGGCAGGCTTTCGGGGCGGCAGAGATAGCCCTTGTTGAAGCCGACGGCGAGCAGCCGGAAGTGGAAGGGGTTCTTTTCGAGGTAGCGGATCACCTCGGTGGTATTGGCCGGATAACGCGGCGAGAAGAAATCGTCGATCACCACGATTCCCTCGGCGTTGACGATCCGGTTGGCGAATTCGAGCTCGCGATAGACCGCGGTGCCGGTATGCTCGCCGTCGATGTGGAACCAGCGCACCGTCTGATGCATCGCCCGGAGGTCGAGCTTGGCGGCCAGATCGGCCGAGGGGCCGGAAAGCGGCACGATGTTGGCGGGCTCCACGCCGGTCGACTGGATGGCGCGATGGACCGCCGGTTCGTCCAGCCGGAGGTCGCACAGGTAGAGCTTTTCGTCGCCCTTGCGATAGGACGCCAGGACCGAGGCCGAGCGGCCGCGCCACACACCGATCTCGAACAAGTCCCCGGTCACCCGGGCCTGCTGATCGAGCAGGGCGCGCCAGATGCAATAGGACTGGAACATGAACCAGCCCGGGATTGCATCGATTTTTTCCCAACTCAGCATCCTGGATCCTCGCTTGCGGCGCCTTGCTAACAGCGCCCCTTCGACGCTGCAAGCCGGGACCGCTTGCGTCTGCCCCGACGGTCGGGTAGAGCCCGCACGCCCGCTTATGCCAACAACGACAATCGCCTACCGAACGATGATCGGTCTGCTTTGGGGACTGGCGCTCTGGCATAGCTGGGAGAGCCGGGGGCTTTTCGTCGACGGCTTCGCATTTCTCGTCCAGATCGCGCGCCGCGAGTGGTTCTTCGATTTCTATGCGCCGCGCCTCTACGCCATGGTCATCGGCCAGGTCCCGGTCATGGCGGCGCTGTTCCTGGGTGTCACCGACCTGCATCTCATGGCCCGGCTGCTGTCGCTTGGGCTATTTGCCGTTCCGACCGCTCTCTATTCCCTCGCCCTGATGCGCGTGAAGGACGATGCGGTTCTGCTGGCAGCCGTCGTCGCTGCGATCGCGCTGGTGTTCATGACGACGTCGTTCTTCATCGTCGGCGAATACAACACGGCCTATGCGCTCTCGATCCTGGCCGCGGTCCGGCTGGCCACGGCCCGGCGGCTCGAGCTGTTCGACAGCCTGATGCTGGCGGCACTGGCCTTCCTCTCCATGCGCACCTACGAGGTGATGATCTATCTGGGGCCGATGCTGGCGGGGATGATCTTCTGGGCGATCCACCGGGCTCCGGCACGGCCGATCCTTCCCACCGCGCTGCATGTCGCGGCCGCCGGCATGTTCCTTGCCGGCATGGTCATCGCGGCCGGCTCCATCGTCCAGCCCTTCTCCGAAGACCATCTCAGCAATACCCTCACGACGGCTGCGAACTTCTGGCAGAATATTCAATTCGACATGGCGCTGGCGGCCGCGCTGGTGGTGGTGGCTTGGGCGCTGATCAATCCTCATTCGCTGCTGGACACGAGACCTTACCGATGGGCGGGAATTTTTCTCGTCATCCTCGCCTTGTCGCCCCTGTTGGCGCTGAGCGACACGCTCATCAGGCCGCTGGCCAAGTCGCAGTACGTCGCGCGCACGGCGGCGGGGCTGGTGATCGCTACGATCGTCGCGTTCATATGGGCCTACCGCTCGAGCCTCGCGACCAGGATTCCGGCCCTCGCCGTCTTGGGCACGCCTGTGGCGGCCCGGCGCTTCGTTGCCTTTGCCCTTCTGATGATGTTGGCCGGCCTGCCTTGCGACATCTATCTGACAAGAACCTGGATCTCCTACCTCGACTCGGTGCGTACGGCGGTCCGTTCCCAGAGCGGGGTGATCGCCTTCGAGAGCACGTCGCTGGCCAAATATCCACACCTCCATCTGGTCGAGGCCTGGATACTGCCGAGCCAGAGCCTGGCGCTGCGGGCCAAGCGCGGAGATGGGATCATCGCGCCACCCCACGATTTCGACTCGTGGCAGCCCTTTCCGCCGGAGCGGCCGTACCCTCTCGGGTCCTTTGCTTGGCGCGACTAGGCATGCCCAGCGTCCCGCCAATCACGGTCTACCGGGGCGTCGTCGTGCTGCTCTGGGCATTGGTTGCCTACAATGCGTTCGAGTGTCGTGGTCTCTTCTGGGACGGCTCGGCCTTCCTGGTGAACCTGCTCGACGGTGAGAGGTTTCACGATTTCTACGCCGCCCGCGCCCACGTCGACTGGCTGACACAGGCGCCCATGTTGCTGCTGGCGGACGCCGGTTTGCGCGACACCAGACTGCTGGCAATGGCCTACTCGGCCACGCTGTTCGCGGTGCCCGCCGCCCTCTATCACTTCGCGCTGGCGCGCGTACGGCACGAAATGTCGCTTCTTGCTGCCGTAGTAGCGATCGTTGCCGCGGTCTATCTGCCGACCTCGTTCTTCATCGTCGGCGAGTACAACGTGACCTTCGCGGCCGTGACCGCCGCCATGGCAGTGGCGCTGACGGCCGGCGTCAGGAGCGTGCGGGACGCGGTGATCCTGTGTGCGCTCGGGGCGCTTTGCCTGCGTTCCTACGAGGCCATGGTCTATTTCGGGCCGTTGCTGGCGGCGGCAATCGTCTGGACATCGAGGCGCGCGACCGATTCCGACTTCGCGATGCGCGTGCTCTATGCCCTGGCATCGCTCGCCTTCATCGGCGCGGCGGTGGTGTCGGGCGCCACGATCGCCGACTATTGGGATCACCCGCACTTTCTCCAGGTCCGGTCGACCAGTGTCCAGTTCTGGCGGAACATGCAGTTCGCCATCCCGCTGTCCGGATTCGCGATCTGCGGCGTGGCGGGTTTGCGCAACCCGGCCTGGCTGCGGAAGCGGGGGCCGACCATCGTTCTCGGCGTCATAGCGGTTCTGCTCGCCCTGTCGCCGTGGTGGCGCGACGTGCACCCGCCGTCGATCCTCTACCCGCCGTCCCATTACGTGGCGCGCCAGGCGGCGGGAATCCTGCTGGCAGCCCTTCTGGGCGGCATGTGGCTGCTCGTCGCCTGGCGGTGCAATCCGCCAGCGGTCCTTGCGGTCTTGCGCGAGGCGCCCGTCGCGCGGCGGATGCTCGCCCTCATGACGGCGCTGACATTTGCGGCGGCGGTGCCCGACGTCGCGCTGACGCGGCTGTGGGCGGACTATCTCGGTGGCCTGCGCCACCTGGTCAACGACCGCACCGGCATCGTTCGGGCCGAAACGCTGCCGCCGTACGTCTGGCCGAACAAGCTGTTCTTCCAGGACTGGTCGTTTCCGGC
>JAUXST010000292.1 GCA_030679805.1 Reyranella sp.
CGGCCGGTCGTTGGGCACCTCGTCGAGCTCGTCGACGAACACCGCGCCCTTGGCCTCGAGGTTCTCGACCACGTAGCGATTATGCACGATCTCGTGGCGGACATAGACCGGCCGGCCATAGCGCTCGATCGCGCGCTCCACGATCTGGATGGCGCGATCGACGCCGGCGCAGAAGCCGCGCGGGCTGGCGAGCAGGATCGTGAGCGGCTTTTTCAACGCGGCCATGAGAATTCGTTCTTCGGGATGCCGACCCGCTCGCTTGCAGGTCTGCGGACCATTGCCTAGAGTCCGCTCTCAAGAAATCGATGACAACGGATTGGCGCGGCACCGTAACAAAGCCGCCGCAGCGGGGAAAGCAACATGACCGAGCCGGTTGTCGCGGCCAGGGTGCCGGCGAAAGTGGCGCTCGAAGCGGGCAAGGACTATTGGTGGTGTGCCTGCGGAATGAGCAAGAACCAGCCATTCTGCGACGGCAGTCACAAGGGCGGCAGCTTCTCGCCGATGAAGTTCACGGCGGAAAAGTCGGGCGACCATTGGATGTGCGCCTGCAAGCATTCGACTAAGAAGCCCCTGTGCGACGGCACCCACAAGACCCTGCCATGAGCCTCGGAAAATTCGTCGTTCGCGGGCCGGCGGCGCTGGCCCTTGCCCTTGCCCTCGGAAGCTGCGGCGGCGGCCCGGCGCCCCCGTCGTTCGTCTGCCCGCCGCCGCTCACGGTGCAGGATGCCGGCCGCATCACCCACTTCAGGGAGGGGGCGGGACGCGATCCGCGCGACATCGCCTACGAAGGCGTGCTCGTCAAAGCGGGGTCCGCTTGCAAGCTCACTGGCAATGCGATCGACGTTACCCTGGTGATGATCGTCGCCGCCTCGGCCGGACCCTCCGTCACGCCGGGCCAGACGCGCGTTCCGTACTTCGTGCGCGTGATCGACGGCAGCGGCAGGGTGGTGCAGGGCCAGGATTTCACCGCCGACTTCAAGCTGTCGTCCGCCAGCCCCCGCGGCGAGTCGCGCGAGGAGCTGTCGCTCAGCCTGCCGTTCGGCAATATCAACGATCTGACGGGCTACCGCATTGCCGTGGGCCTGAAGCCCAGCCCGGAGGAACTCAACTATAACCGGCGAGCGGGCGGTCGATGAGCGCCTATGCCGACAGGCTGGAAGCGCTGGCGGCCGAGGCGGCCGATCGCTGTACGGGCTGCGGCATGTGCTTCGAGGTCTGCCCGACGGCGCGCGAGATCGGGCTCGATGCCGGCGAGGCGAAAGCCCGCGTGGCCGAACTCTCGGCTCTCACATGCGATGGCGGCCCCGCGGCGGACGGCCTGCAGAAGTGGCTGAACGCCTGCGACGGCAGCGCTCGTTGCTCCGACGCCTGCCCGGAGGGGATCAACGTCCGCCAGTGGGTGACCATCGCCAAGCTGAAGGCGCTGAACGCCGTGCGGCCGCGCGCGGTGGGGGCGACCAATGCCGCCAGCCGTTTCCGCCACATGGCGCAGGCGGTGCGGCTCTTGGCCAGCATGCAGCTGCCGTCGGAAACCCTGAAGAAGATCCTGGAACCAGCCGAGCGGCGGACCGCCGAGATCCTGTTCTATACGGGCTGCAACGTGCTGCGCACACCGCACATCGTGCTCAACGTCATGGATATCCTGGACGCCCTGCAGCTCGATTTCGATGTCGTCGGCGGCACCGCCCATTGCTGCGGCGTCTATCAGTTCCAGGAAGCCGACCTGCCGACCTATGAACGCATGGGCCATCGCACCTTCCAGCGCTTCGGCCAGTCCGGCGCGTCCAAGGTGCTGACCTGGTGCCCGACTTGCACCAAGAATTTCGACGAGCTGGAGAAGGACGTCGAGGAGCCGTTCTTCGATCTCGCTCATATCAGCGAATTCCTCGCCGCCAATCTCGACGCGTTGAAGGCGCGCTTCGTCGATCAGCCCAAGCGGCGCGTGGTGATCCACGAGCATCTCGGCATCGGCGCCACGGTCGACAGCATTCGCAAGCTGTTGAGCGCCGTGCCCAACCTCGAACTGGTCGAGCTGGTGCAGGATTCCGGCTTCTCCTATGCCTGCGGCGGTCAGGCTGCCAAGTTCAAGGACCGCGAACAGGCGATCCATCGCGGGCTGGCCGAAGGCGCGGTCGCGGCCGGCGCCGACACCATCGTCACCATGTACCATTCCTGCCATCGCGCGCTGGCCGGCGCCGAGGCCGCCTATCCGCTGCGCGTCGTGAACTTCACCGACATCCTGGCCGAGGCGCTGGGCCGCGGCGGCCATCCCGACTACTACCGCCTCTACAAGGCGGGCGGGTCGATGGACGAGGCGGTGGCGGCGGCGCGCCGCTTCCTGGCCGACAATGGCGTGCACGTCGACGAGGCCTCGGTGCAGTCGCTGACCGCCGACATCTTCAACGAGACCAGCCTCGCGGGATCGCGCGAGGCCTTCGCCCAGGCTTTCACGGCACTGGCGCGCGAGCAGTAGTCGCGGCGTGACGACCGACGTCTGGCTCTTCTCCTACGGCACGCTGCAGCAGGACGAGGTGCAGCTCGCCACTTTCGGCCGCCTGCTCGAAGGCCACGCCGATGCGTTGCCGGGCTACGCCACGTCGCTGTTCGAGATCAAGGATGCGGACGTGATCGCAACCAGCGGCAAGACCCACCATTTCATGGCGCGCCCCAGCAGCAATGCCGCCGACGAGGTGCCGGGCGTGGTCTTCAGGATCACGCCGGCTGAACTCGCCGCCGCCGATACCTACGAGGTGTCGGATTACAAGCGCATCGCCGTACGCCTGAAGTCGGGACGCGAGGCCTTCGTCTACGTCGGCGCCTGATCAGCCACTGTCCTTGAAGGCCTCGCCGATCAGGCCGCGCAGCCAGCGGTTGGCGGCGTCGCCGTTGACCGACGCGTGCCAGTAGAGATAGAGGTCGAGGGTCGGCATCCTAAACGGCAGCGGCAGGATCTGGGTGCGCAATCCCGCCGTGAGCGCACTGGCATAGCGTTCCGCCATGGTGAGCACGAGGTCGGTTTCGCCAACGGCGCGCAGCGCCGCGAGATAGTTGCGGCAGCGCAGCCGGATGCGCCGCTTGAGGCCGCGCGCGCTTAGCTCCATGTCTTCGAGGCCGGGTCCCTTGCGTCGCGACGTCACCAGGACGTGGTCCTGGGCGAGATAGGTTTCGAGCTTGAGGCCCTGGCGCATCTGCGGGTGGCCGCGCCGGGCCACGATCACCATCCGGTCGGCCACCAGCTTCTGTCGCCGGACGTTCTCGGAGAGCGGCAAGGCGATGTCGACGCCGAGATCGCAGGAGCCATTGGCGAGGGAAGCTTCGAGGTTCCGCCGCCGCACCTGCACGGTCCGGAGGTCGACGCCGGGGGCGGCGCGCGCGATGCGGCTCATGATCGGCGGCAGCATGAGCGTTTCCGTGGGGTCGCGCAGGCTGATCGTGTATTGCGCCTCCGCCAGGGCCGGATCGAAGCGGCCGGCGCCGGCCACGAGCTGGTCGAGCGACTGCAGGCTCTGCCGCAGCGGGCCGATCAGGCTGCGCGTCAGCGGCGTGGCCACCAGGCGCCGGCCGTCGCGCGCGAACAGCGGGTCGCCGAACAGCAAGCGCAGGCGGGCGAGCGAATGGCTGATCGCCGACTGGCTGAGGTTCAGCCGCTCGGCCGCCCGCGTCACGCCGCCTTCGTCGTGGATGGCTTCCAGTACCTGGAGGAGGTTGAGGTCGATTCTCCGATCATGAGCCATATGAATGGATATCCATTCTAAACAATCATTTCATTCATTCTTTGCGTCTCCCTAGGTTCGGTCAACCCGGACCCAAGGAGTACGCGGCATGGAATTCACCTATTCCGACAAGGTAAAGGCGCTGCAGGACAAGCTCGGCGCCTTCATGGACGCCCACATCTATCCCAACGAGGAACCCTACGAGCGCGAGGTCGCAAGCGGCGACCGCTGGCAGCCGGTGGCCCTCATGGAGGAGCTGAAGACCAAGGCGAAGGCCGCCGGCCTCTGGAATCTGTTCCTGCCGGGCGGGCACGGCGCGGGCCTCACAAACCTAGAGTACGCGCCGCTTTGCGAGATCATGGGTCGCTCGCCGATCGCGCCGGAGGCGTTCAACTGCTCCGCCCCCGACACCGGCAACATGGAGACGCTCGAACTCTACGGTACCGAGGCGCAGAAGAAGCAGTGGCTGGTGCCGCTGCTGGACGGGCGGATCCGCTCGGCCTTCGCCATGACCGAGCCCGCGGTCGCCTCGTCGGACGCCACCAACATCGAGAGCTCGATCGTGCGCGATGGCGATCACTACGTACTGAACGGCCGCAAGTGGTGGACGACCGGTGCGCCCGATCCGCGCTGCAAGATCTTCATCTTCATGGGAAAGACCGACAAGACCGCGGACCGCCACCGCCAGCAATCGATGGTGCTGGTGCCGCGCGAGACGCCGGGCGTGACGGTGGTGCGCGCGCTGCCGGTGTTCGGCTACGACCATGCCCCGCACGGCCATGGCGAGGTCCTGTTCGAGAACGCACGCGTGCCGCTGGCCAACATCCTGCTGGGCGAGGGCCGTGGCTTCGAGATCGCCCAGGGAAGGCTCGGCCCCGGACGCATCCATCACTGCATGCGCGCCATCGGCTCGGCCGAGCGGACGCTGGAAAAGATGTGCAAGCGTGTGAAGTCGCGCGTTGCCTTCGGCCGGCCGATCGCCCAGCAGGGCGTGACGCTCGAGCGTATCGCCGAGGCCCGAATCATGATCGAGCAGGCGCGGCTGCTGGTGCTGAAGGCTGCCTACATGATGGACACGGTCGGCAACAAGGTCGCCAAGGCCGAGATCGCCATGATCAAGGTGGCGGTGCCGGCGATGCTGACCAAGGTGGCCGACATGGCGATCCAGGCCTACGGCGGAGCGGGCGTCTCGGACGACTTCGGCCTGGCCGCGACCTACGCCTCGGCGCGCACGCTCCGCCTGGTCGACGGTCCCGACGAGGTCCATCGCAACCAGATCGGCAAGCTGGAGCTCGCAAAGTACAATTGAGGCAGCGGTTGCCGGCAGTCACTTCGCCCTCGACCAGTTCTTGAAGTTTTGCCGCTCTGGATTACCCTAGCGTCATGAACGCCATGCTGATGAGTGAACTGTCGAAGCTCAGCATCGAAGAACGTCGAGCGCTGATCGACGACCTGTGGGACAGCATCGACAGTGAACTCGATGCAGGTCCGATTCCGGAAGAGATTGGAAAGATGCTCGATAAGCGTGCCGATGCGCTGGCGCGCGACCCGAATCAGAAGAAATACACGCTCCAGGAAATAGCAGCGCGTCGCAACGTCAAGCTATGACGTTTGCGGTCGTCTATGCGAAGGACGCAGCTGACGACATCGATGCCGCCTGGCCGGTCGCGTGCCGGCTGCGGCGATCGATCTCCTGAAGGCGATCGATCGGACCGAGAGTCATCTCAAGCGAAACCCGGTGATCTACCGAGTCGTCAGAGAAACACCGTCGGGGGACATACGGCGGGTCAACCTTCGGCCTTTCCGCTATCAGCTCTATTTCCAGATTCTTGGCGCCGAGGTCGTCGTCATTGCCTGCCTGCACGCCAGTAGGTCGCCGAAGACTTTCACTCGGATCGTATCGGGCCGCACGTGAGCCTGCCCTTCGGATTTGTCATCGGCTGCGGAATTTGTGGGCGGGTTGGGGCCGCCCGCTCACGAAGATCGCCAGACCTACAACAAGAAGGCTGAGTGTGCTGAAGGCGGTACGCAGCGTGTTCCACCACGTCCACGGAACCGAGAAGTCGGACCAGAGCTTGAGGGCCGCCTGCGGATCGGCCGGCGCGGTTGCGGTCGCGAGCGCCTCGTTCATCGGTACGTTGACGAGCGCCGTGGGCAGCAGCGCGCCGAGGAAATAGACCAATCCGGCGATCAGGAAGAGAGCCGCTGCCATCGGTCGTCGCGTGGCGAGGAACAGCACGGCGGTCACGAGGGCGGCGGCCGGCGTTCCGAAGAAGGCCACGAAGAAGACCGGATTCCTGACCGTGAGGTTGATGGCCTGCATCGCCGGGATGGCGTTACCGGCGCCCGCCACGTCGAGGCCGAGCATCACGGAACTTGAATAGGCGAAGAAGAAGCCCGCCATCGTCCCGGTGAGGAGCAGGGTTATGGCCGCGGACACGTATGCGATGAGTCGCATCGTCCTGAACCTAGCTCGCCTTCACCGCCAGCACCGCCCACGCCGCGTCGGCGAAGAAGCGGACATGGGCGGAGAGGGGCCCCTCGAAGCGGCCGTAGACCTTGTAGGTCGCGGCCTGCAGCACGACGCCGATCGCCGCGGCCGCCGAGAGAGCGACGTCGCGGCGGGGGATCTCGCCCGCCGTCATCGCCCGGTCGATCACGTCGTGGACGACGGCGACCGGATTGAGGGCGTCGTCGGGCACCTTGGCCAGGAAGGCATGCTGGTTCAGCAGATGGTAGGCGAACAGCGTCCAGTCGCTGTCGGCCCACTCGCAATAGCAACGCACGATGGCCTCGATCTTTCCCGCCAGGTCCCTGTGCGGGCGCTGCGCCGCATCAAGTGCTTCGGCCAGCGCCCGGTGGTGGCGCAGGAAGAGGTCGAGGGCGAGCTGCTCCTTGCTGGGGAAGTGGCGGTAGATCGTGCCCTCGGCGATCGAGGCCGCGAGCGCGATCTCCCGGGTCGTCGTCTCCGCCACGCTGCGCGCCACGAACAGCACCAGCGCCGCGCGCTCTATCCGTGCCTTGGTGTCTTCGGCCTTGCCCATGCCAGCCAGTTTAGGAGGAAGCGCTCACTTCTTAAAGGAGTCCTTGACGTCTATCGTACTATAGGATAAGATAACACCTATGGATTCCGTCACCTTTTCTTCTTGTCTCACATGCCCCGGTCGTTGGGCGGATCGACGGGCGACCGCAGGGGAATTTGAGAATGTCCCATTCTGGGTGACATGGGACGTAGGCGCAGCGGGCGTCATACGTGCGGCGGATCAAGGCTTTGAGCGGCCCGGACTGCGACATCGGCTTCGCGCCTTAGCGTCCGGAAAGATGTCCCATGTCGCGGCGGCAATTTTCCCCCTGCGATTTCCCCCCGCGATTTCGGTCGGGTCGCGGCCTTTGCGCGTGACGGCCGAAAGAGCACCGCTTATGGTCTGATTACCCAGACGATCCCTGTGGGAGAGACCGCCTTTCTTTTGGCGGCGCCGAA
>JAUXST010000310.1 GCA_030679805.1 Reyranella sp.
GCTGAGCCACTGGCCAAGGGGCAACGAGGTGATGTGGACGCCGGCCGAATGGGCGTGGATCGCAGGCCTCTACGACGCGCTTTTCCCGGCGTGGTACTATGGCACGCCGGTACTGGCGCATCGCTTCGCCAAGTTCGATCCCGAGCGTGCCTTCGCGCTGCTGGCAAAACACAAGGTCGGCGTGAGCTTCATCCCACCCACCGCGCTCAAGATGATGCGGCAGGTGAGCCGGCCGACCGAGCGCTGGGACTACGCACTCCGCGCCCTCTTCACCGGCGGCGAGGCGATGGGCGAGGAGCTGCTAGCGTGGGGCCGCGACACCTTCGGCACCACCATCTCCGAAGGCTACGGCCAGACCGAGATGAACCTGATGACGCTCAACTCGCCCGACTGGTTCGAGGTGCGCCCCGGCTCCTGCGGCCGCGCCTGCCCCGGCCGCAAGGTCGCCATCGTCGACGGCGAGGGCAATGTCCTGCCGCCCGGCGAGGATGGCCAGATCGCCGGCTGGCGGCACGATCCCATCGTCATGCTGGAGTACTGGCGCAACCCCGAGGCCACGGCGCGCAAGTATGCCGGCGACTGGCTGCTCACCGGCGACCTCGGCCGCATCGACGAGGATGGCTACGTCTTCTTCAAGAGCCGCGACGACGATGTGATCACCTCGGGCGGCTACCGCATCGGCCCGGGCGAGATCGAGGAATGCCTGATGAAGCACCCGGCGGTCGCCATGGTGGGCGTCGTGGGCGTGCCGGACCCCGTCCGCACCGAGATCGTAAAAGCCTTCGTCCAGCTCCGGCCCGAGATCGCCGCCAACGACTCCCTGAAGGCCGACCTGGCCAATTTCGTCAAAACCCGACTCGCTGCCCACGAATACCCGCGTGAAGTCGATTTCGTCGACGAACTGCCACTCACCACAACGGGCAAGATCCTGCGCCGCGAACTCCGCCGCCTGGATGCCGAGCAGAAGGCTCGAAAGCGACCCTAAATAGAGACCATAGCCCGCTATCTGCCATCGTCAAGATGGCGGGATGTTGGACTAGTCCGCAGCCGCCGCCGGCAGATTGAACTGTAGCTCAGCCAGCCGGGCGTAAAGCCCGCCGCGACGCACCAGATCGGTGTGCCGGCCGACGTCGACCACCCGGCCGCCGTCGACCACGACGATCCTGTCAGCCTTTTGGACAGTGGCAAGACGGTGGGCGATGACCAGCGTCGTGCGCTTGTGCATCAGCCGATCGAGCGCCTGCTGGACGGCCAGTTCGCTCTCGGCATCGAGCGCGCTGGTCGCCTCGTCGAGCATCAAGACGGCGGGATCGCAGAGCAGCGCCCGGGCAATGGCCAGGCGCTGGCGCTGCCCTCCCGATAGGCGCAGTCCACGAACACCGAGATCGGTGCCAAAACCCTGCGGCAACGTCTCGATGAAGCCCGTCGCCGAGGCGGCATCGGCGGCGGCGCGGACCTCTGAATCGGAGGCGTCGGGCCGGCCATAGCGGATGTTGTCGGCGACCGAGGCGCTGAACAGCACCGGCTCCTGCGGCACAATGGCGAGCGCGCGGCGCAGCTCGGCGAACCTGAGTTCGCGGATGTCGACGCCGTCGACCCGGATGATGCCGGCCTCGGGATCGTAGAAGCGCAGCAGCAGGTTGAAGACCGTGGTCTTGCCCGCGCCCGAGGGGCCGACGATGGCTACC
>JAUXST010000311.1 GCA_030679805.1 Reyranella sp.
TCACCGCCTCGAGCCTGGTCAAGATGGACATCGACGGCAACGTCTACGCCAAGGACGGCAAGTTCAACGCCGCGGGCTTCACCATTCACTCCGGCGTCTACAAGGCACGACCCGACGCCAACTGCGTGATGCACACGCACACCCGTGCCGGCACCGGCGTGTCGGTGCTGAAGAAAGGTCTGCGCCCGATCAGCCAGGACGTGCTCTCGGTGTGGGACGACCTCGTCTATCACGAGTACGGCATGCCGACGTCGCAGGAAGAGTGCGATGCCCTGGGCGTGACCTGCCAGCACGGCAACTCGGTGGTGCTGCGCAATCATGGCCTGCTCACGGTCGGCGCGTCGATCCCGGGTGCGCTGCGCCGCATGTACATGCTCGAGCGCGCCTGCGAGGTCGAGGTCATCGCCCGCGGCATGAACGAGGAGCCCGATCCGATCGATCCGGACGTCATCCGCCAGTACGGCGAGCGCGCCAAGCAGCAGCGTGCCAATCCGGAATACGGCGCGACCTACTGGAACGCGGCCCTTCGCCAGGTCGAGGGCAAGGGCACGGACTGGCGGCAGTAATCCACCGAGACCGCGGACCTCCACAGGGCGGGGACTTACCCCGCCCGCGTCCGTTCACGAAAAGAGCGCGCCGCAAGGCGCGCTCTTTTGATTCAGGGGGAAACGCTACTTTGCCGGCGCTGACAGTTTGACGATTTCGCCCCAGCGACGGAGCTCGTTGTTGAGATAGGCGCTCAGCTCGGTGGGCCCGCCGCGCTTGTCCTCGATGCCTTGGATGCGGAAGGATTCCAGGGTCTTCGGGTTCTGCATCGCCTTGTCGGCGGCCTGGTAGAGCTTGTCGACGATCGACTGCGGCGTTCCTTTTGCCGCCATCAAATAGAAGGAGACGTCGGCGATGATATCGGGATAGCCCAGCTCCTTGAAGGTCGGGATGTCGGGGAGCACCGCCGCCCGCTTCTCGCCAGCGACGGCGAGCATGCGGGCCTGCTTGGCGTTCTGGACCGGTACGCCCGATGCGACAGGGGTGAACCAGATCTGGATGCGGTTGGTCAGCAAGTCGCTCAGCGCGTCGGTCGTGCTCTTGTAAGGCACCATCACCGTGTTGATCTTGGCTGCGCGATTGAGCATCTCGCCCAGGAACTGCGGCACGCCGCCGACGAAGCCCGAGAAGTTGAGCTTGCCAGGCTGCTGGCGGGCGAGCTCGACGAGTTCGGCCACGTTCTTCGCCGGAAGCTCGTTGGGCACGAACATCGAATAGAGCACGCCGCCGGCGAAGCTGACGGGCGTGAAGTCGTTGATCAGATTGGCCGTGGCGTTGCCGGTGGCCTGGTTGAGGATGTTGCTCAAGGAGGCGATCACCAGCGTGTGCCCGTCGGGGCGCGATTTCGCGACGTAGTCTGCGCCGATGTTGCCCGTGGCGCCGGGGCGATTCTCGACGATGACGCTTTGGCCCAGCGTGACTGTCATGTCCTGGGCGAGCAGACGGGCGATGATGTCGTTGGTCGTGCCGGGGCCGAATGGCGCCACGATCGTGATGGGTTTGCCCGGCTGAAGGTCCTGCGCGCCTGCCGGAACCGCCGCGGTCGCAACACCCGCCATCGCCGACGCGACGGCCGCGCGTCGGGACAATTTCATAACCCGCATGAGCCTTCTCCCATTACTCTTCTTTATTTGTCCGTGGGAGTTAACGGTCTCGCGTCCTTGCCCGTCAACACGCCACTAGGGTCCGAATCCCGCGAGCAACGCCCCAAGGCGATCGGTAGGCTGGCTGTACTCATGTGTCATACAGAGCCAGGAGCAAAGATGCCGATCAGCGCCGCAAGCAAGACTTATGGAACGGTCGCCGCCGATCGGCGGAAGGAGATGAGCGGCCTGGAGTTCGTTCAGGGACTCGTCGATGGAACGCTACCGCTCAACACGATTGCCCGGACCTTGGGCTATGACGTGACCGAGGCGGAGGCTGGGCGCGTCGTCGTCACGGTGACGCCGAACGATACCCACCTCAATCCATCCGGCACCGTACACGGCGGTCTCGCGGCCACGCTGCTCGATAGCTGCATGGGGCTGGCGATCTGGTCGACCCTGGAGAAGGGCATCGGCCAGACGACCCTCGAATTCAAGATTTCACTCGTGCGGCCGATCACGCCGGAGACCGGCGTGATCAAGGCGGAAGGCGTCGTGCTGAATCGGGGGCGGCGCGTCGGCACCGCCGAGGGGCGGATCACGGACGACAAGAACCGCCTGCTCGCCCATGGCACGACGACGTGCCTGATTTTCGAGAATTGAAGAGAAGAGGGGGCTAACGCCCCTTCCAGTCGGGCAGGCCCTGCTTGTTAACGAAGGCGTCGATGCCGAGGCGCTCCGGGGCAAATGGGTGACGGAGAAACAACTCAGATATCTGTTGTCGATAATCCAGGCACGGTGAAGGTAGCAACTACCGACTTTGAGCAGTCCGCCATTCGGACACTCATTTCCGTCGAGCGCGGAATGACCGGGGCCAACGGCGACGTCCACGCAGGACAGCCAGAATGACGACAAGTTCGTCGGTCACCTCATAGGCGACAATGAATGGAGCGACGACAAGTTCTCTCGTGCCGCGCACGCGGCCCGGCCGACCGATGAGGGGATGAGCAAGCAAAGATCCGATGCGCTGGTCGATACGCGCAGCGACGCGATCCGCAGTTATCGGATCTTGGCTACGAATATAGGCAACGAGTTCGTCGAACTCCGTCAGGGCAGGTGACGCCCAGACGATCTCCCGCCGTTTCATGCGGGCGTGCGGCGCCGGCTTTTAGGTTTGGGAAGGGGAGTTGCCGTTCCGCGTGAGCGGATCCAGGCCATCGCCTGCTTGTGAGGTACGATGCGAGCGTCAGGTTGCCGAGACTCTTCGAGCGCACGCCGGATGTGCTCGATCTCATCCTTGTCCTGATCCATCAGGCGCTGAAGTGCGTCGGCGGTCAGGTCGCTTCGGCTGCGCTTCGTGGTTCGCGCCAGTGAATCGAGGCGATCCTTCAGGTCGATCGGGACTCGGACCGTAATATTGACGTTGTCGTCCATCTAGCGCCCCTTCCAGTCGGGCAGGCCCTGCTTGTTCACGAAGGCATCGATGCCGAGCTTGGCATCCTCGCGCTTGATGGCGCCGGCCATATAGTGGGTGGCGTAGGCGTAGGCCTGCTCGACGTCCATCTCCATGTGCTTGTGGAACAGCTCCTTGCCCTGGGCGAGGACCATCGGCGACTTGGCGGCGATCGTGTTGGCGAGATCCATCGTCGCTTTGTCGAGGTCGGGCGGAGGCACGACGCGGCTCACCAGCCCGTCGCGCAAGGCCATCTCGGCGCTGATCGGCTCGCCGGTG
>JAUXST010000312.1 GCA_030679805.1 Reyranella sp.
CCTCGATGATCGGGCGGCCCTGGATCGCGGCTTCCAGGAGGCGCTTCGTCACCTCGCTGTCGCGAATGCCGTCGATGCCCAAGGCTTGCAGCGGACCAGCGATCACGTCGATGTCGCGCCAGATTTCAAGCTCCCGCGCTCGCCGTATTGGCTCGCCAATCTTCCGGGCCGCTTCATAGGCGTCCTGCGACGGCTTCACGACGAAATCCGTCAGGTTGAGGAAGAGCAGCGAGAGGATGATGGCAACGATCAGAGTCGGCGTGATCGTAAAGACGCTGCACACCAGCACGAGCCGCATGTGGAGTCGCGAGCCGGCGGCGCCGCGGCGGCGATCCAGCCATAGCTGCGTGAGCCGCACGGCGAGCACCGCCACGAGTGCGATGGCGATGACGAGATCCGACACCAGCAGGCCGGTCATCCAGCCGAGAGTCCCGAAGGCGGCCGGTACCAACCCTGCCAGCCACGCATAGGTGACGGCGCCGGCGACGATGGCGAGCACGGCCAAGGACACAGCGGCAAAGCGGCCACTCAGGCCGCGAAGCACCGCGCTTGCCGTGTCGCCCAAGCGTGGAGCGCCCAGCGCAGCTGTCACTAAGTCACCCGCCTCGGCGGACCTGCGGTGTGCGAACCACGGGGACGTCGAGGTCCTTTATCTTCTTGCGCAACGTATTGCGATTGAGCCCCAGGAGTCGGGCTGCGCGCAACTGATTCCCGCGTGTTGCCCCAAGAGCCAAGGACAGGAGCGGTCGCTCGACCTCGGAAATGACACGATCGTACATGCCATCTGGCGGCAGCCGGTCGCCATGGGCGGCAAACAGCGCCTGGAGGTGGCGATCCATCGCATCAGCCAGGGAGGCGTCGGCGTGGCCAGGGCTTCCGGCGCCCGAGGCTTCGAATTCCGGCGCCTGGACGGCGTCGGCGAGTTCGGATTCGATCGTTTCGACGCCGATCACCTCTTCCGAGTAGAGCGCGGACAGCCGGCGGACGAGATTTTCCAGTTCGCGCACATTGCCCGGCCAGCGGTGCTGGCGCAGGCGCGCCATGGCATCCGTGGACAGTACCTTGGTCGGCAAGCCGTCCATGGTCGCGGCGCGCAGAAAGTGGTTGGCCAGTTCGGGGATATCGTCGAGGCGCTCGCGTAGCGGCGGCAACCTTATCGGCACGACGTTGAGACGGTAGAATAGATCTTCGCGAAACAGCCCCTGCTGGATCAGGCGACGCAAATCGCGATGGGTGGCGGCCACGATTCGAACATTGGCCTTGATCGGCGTCCGACCACCGACGGTCGTGTATTCGCCCTCTTGCAGAACACGCAGTAGACGGGTCTGGGCCTCGGGCGGCATGTCGCCGATCTCATCGAGGAACAGCGTGCCCCCCGAAGCCTGCTCAAACTTGCCGGCCGACCGCTGAACCGCACCTGTGAAGGCGCCGCGTTCGTGGCCGAACAGCTCGCTCTCGATCAGCTCGCGCGGGATCGCGGCCATGTTGAGCGCGATGAACGGCCCCTTCCGGCGCTTGCCGTAATCGTGCAGCGCACGCGCGACCAGTTCCT
>JAUXST010000323.1 GCA_030679805.1 Reyranella sp.
CAGCAGGCCGCCGCCCGACGCCGCGATGAAACCCGCCTGCGTGAGCCCGGCCAGGGCCTCGGCCTTGCCGTGGCCGAACCGGTGATCGGCATCGGCTGGCGTCAATGCCTGCCGAACGGCGAGAAACGTCACCAGCGACGCCACGAAATCGAGCGACGAATCGACCAGCGAAGACAGCATGCTGACCGACTCGGTGAGCAGCCAGGCAGCAGTCTTCGCGCCGATCAGGCACACCGCCACCGTCATCGATGCCACGGTGGCGATGCGCATCAGGCGGGCGGGGTCGACGACGTTCATCCACGCCTCTCAGGGATAGAGCGTACGTGTCGTCCAAGGCTCGCCTGGTGCCCCGCGCCGATATTCGAGCCGGTCATGCAGGCGAAACGCTCCATCCTGCCAGAACTCGATCAGCAGGGGCTGCAGTCGGAATCCGGACCAATGGACCGGCCGCGGCACGGTGCCGACCACGTGCCTGGCCGTGTATTCGGCCACGCGCTTTTCCAGGGCAAAGCGGCTTTCCAGCGGGCGCGACTGGTCGGAAGCCCAGGCGCCGATCTGGCTGCCGCGCGCCCGAGTGGCGAAATAGGCATCCGCTTCCTGCGGCGTGGTCTGCGACACCGGTCCCTCGAGGCGAACCTGACGGCGCAGCGACTTCCAGTGGAAAAGCAGCGCGCCCTTGGCATGAGCCTGCAAATGCTGGCCCTTGCGGCTCTCGCAGTTGGTATAGAAGACGAAACCGGCCGGATCGTAGTCCTTGAGCAGCACCATTCGCACCGCAGGCGTGCCGTCCGGCCCCACGGTTGCCAGTGCCACGGCGTTGGGATCGTTCGGCTCGTTCGTGGCGGCTTCGGCATACCAGTCGCCGAACAGCGCCAGTGGGTCGGATTTCTCGCGGATCATAACCCACAATATAAAGGGCTTCCGAAGCCTTCCACCACCGGCATCTTGTCCCAATGGCGATCCCCCGCTAAGAACAAGGAATGACCGTTGCTGCACAGTTGATGGCCGGAAAAAAAGGCCTGATCATGGGCGTCGCCAACGAGCGCTCGATCGCTTGGGGTATCGCCAAGGCTTGTCACGATAATGGCGCCCAGGTCGCCTTCACCTTTCAAGGTGAAGCCCTGGAGAAGCGGGTCCGCCCGTTGGCCACGTCCATCGGCAGCGACATCATCCTGCCCTGCGACGTCACCAATGCGGCGAGCATCGACGCCACCTTCGCGGAAGTCGAAAAGCGCTGGGGCACCATCGACTTCCTGGTCCATGCCATCGCCTTCTCCAACAAGGAGGAACTCAAGGGGCGGTACCTCGACACCTCGGCAGACAACTTCGCGCTGACGATGAATGTGAGCTGCTATTCCTTCACGGCGGTGGCGCAGCGCGCCGTGCCGCTGATGAAGAACGGCGGCAGCCTGCTCACCCTCACCTACTACGGCGCCGAGCGTGTCATCCCGCACTACAACGTCATGGGCGTGGCCAAAGCCGCCCTCGAGGCCAGCGTGCGCTACCTGGCGGCCGATCTCGGCGAGCAGAAGATCCGCGTCAACGCCATCTCGGCCGGTCCGATCAAGACGCTGGCCTTCGCCGGCATCAGCGACGGACGCTATATACTGAAGTGGAACGAACTCAACTCGCCGCTCAAGCGCAACATCACCCAGGAGGAAGTCGGCAACGCCGCCCTCTACCTGCTGTCCGATCTCGGCACCGGCATGACCGGTGAAGTGATGCATGTCGACGGCGGCTACCATGTCGTCGGCATGATCAATACCTCGTCGGCTAAGCAGATCGCCGAGCTGCTCGGCAACTTCGAGGGCGAGTAGGCCGGCGGCCATGGCCGGCAGCAACTTCGGCACCCTCTTCCGGTTCACGAGCTGGGGCGAAAGTCATGGACCGGCCATCGGCTGCATCGTCGACGGCACGCCCCCGCGCATTCCCCTCACCGAGGCCGACATCCAGGTCTGGATGGAAAAGCGCCGGCCCGGCCAGTCGCGGTTCGTCACCCAGCGCCAGGAACCGGATACGGTAAAAATCCTGTCCGGCGTCTTCGAGGGGCTCACCACCGGCACGCCGATCGCGCTGCATATCGACAATGTCGACCAGCGCAGCCGCGACTACGGCGAGATCAAGGACCAGTTCCGGCCCTCCCATGCCGACTACACCTACTTCAAGAAGTACGGCGTGCGCGACTATCGCGGCGGTGGCCGCCAGTCGGCACGCGAGACTGCGGTGCGTGTCGCCGCCGGCGCCATCGCGCGCAAGATTCTCACCAATTTCCTGGGCGACGCCGTGTCCATACGCGGCGCGGTGATCCAGATCGGCAGCCAGAAGATCGACCGCGCCAAGTGGGACTGGGACGCCACGAGCGACAACCCCTTCTGGTGTCCCGACCGACAGGCCGCCCAGGGCTGGGAGGGCTATCTCGACGACGTGCGCAAGCGCGGCAGTTCCTGCGGTGCCGTGATCGAGGTCGTCGCATCGGGCGTTGGGGTGGGACTGGGCGATCCGGTCTACGACAAGCTCGACGCCGATCTCGCCAAGGCGCTGATGAGCATCAACGCCGTCAAGGGCGTGGAGATCGGCGATGGATTCGCGACGGCGGCGATGAGCGGCGAAGAGAACGCCGACGAAATGCGCATGGCCGACGGGGCGCCCGCCTTCCTCAGCAATCATGCCGGCGGCATCCTGGGCGGCATCTCGACCGGCCAGGACATCGTCTGCCGCTTGGCGGTCAAGCCGACGAGTTCGATCCTGTCGCCTGTCCGCAGCATCGATCGTTTCGGCAACGAGGTCGAATTGCGCACCAAGGGCCGCCACGATCCCTGTGTCGGCATCCGCGCCACTCCCGTGGCCGAGGCGATGGTGGCATGCGTACTGGCCGACCACCTTCTACGCCACCGCGCCCAGTGCGGCTGATCCCGACCGCATGGCTGCCCTGAAGCCCGCCGAGGCCCGTTACGGGGTCGTGCACAATATCGGCATGGCGGTCGTCTCCGTCGTCATGATCGCGGGCGCGATCGTGCACTTCGCCACCAACTCCACCAATGCGCCAACGCTGTCGTTGAACGATCCGCGATTTGTACTGTTCGCCGTGCTGGCCGTCGCCATGGGTTACTACGCCTACCTCGGCGTCAGCCGGTTCGCCAACCGCCAACCGCAGATCGTCATCGACCGCGACGGCATCGCGCTGGGCTTCGGCCGCAACCGCCGCCTGGCTTGGGACGATATCCAGTGGGTGAGGCTGCGCCGCCTCGCCATGCGCCCGCAACTTCAGATCGGAGTCGTGCCGGAGGTGTTCATCGCGGCTGACCTCAAGCTCTCGCAGTGGCATCTCGACGACAGCCTGCGGCCGATCCGCGGCGTGCCCGCCGCCGTTCTCGTCCGCGACAATGGGCTCGACATGTCGGCGGCGGCGATGCTTGACGCTGTCCGGGCATTTAGGCCGAATCTGGTGAAGTCCTAGTATTCAATCGGAGACGCAGCCATGCGACGATACTTCGTTGGCCTTCTCGCGACCGTGGGCGCGCTGACCCTGCTCCTGGTCGCCGGCGGCGTTGCCGTGATCGCCTCGGGGCCCTTCTCGGCCAAGCCTCTGCCGCGCTCGATGGTGCTGTCGCTCGACCTGCGCGACCTGCCTCCGGAAGCCGCCTCCTCGGATCTACTGCACGGCGGTCTGTTCAAGGGCTCACGCGACCTGGTCGAAGTCGTCCAGCTCCTGTGGCAGGCGGCAGACGATCCCCGCGTCATCGGGCTGTTCATCGAAATCGGCGATGACCGGGCCGGACTCGCGCGCGTCCAGGAACTGCGCCAGGCGATCACCAACTTTCGCGGCAAGGGCAAGTTCACAGTCGGCTTCGCCGAATCCCTGGGCGGCCGTGGAAGCCACCTCGGCGACTACTATCTCGCCTCCGCGCTCGAACAGATCTGGCTGCAGCCGAGCGGCGGCTTCGCCGTGACCGGGATCGCCGTGGAGACGCCCTTCCTGAAGGATGGCCTGGACAAGCTCGGCGTGCGCGTCGAGGGCGGCAAGCGCTACCAATACAAGAGCGCGCCCGACAGCTTCCTGGAAAACGGCTACACCGGCCCCGCCCGCGAAAACCTGCAGCAGCTTCTCGACAGTCTTTTCGGTCAGTTCATCGCCGATGTGGCGCGTGACCGTCGTCTCGAGCCCTTGCAGGTCCGACGCCTCATCGATTCGGCGCCGTTCGACGCGGAACGCGCCCGCGAGGCAGGCCTGGTCGACCGGATTGGCTATCGCGGCGATGCCCTCGAGGATGTCTGGCAGCGCGCCGGCACCGTCCGAGACCTGATCGCGCTCTCGGACTATGCCGGGGACGACACCAGGCCGAAGCCCAGCGGCGATGTCATCGCCCTGGTGCGGGTGAGCGGCCCGATCATCTCAGGCCCCGCCGGCGACGGGCTCCTTGAAGACGATATCGTGGCCAGCGCCGAAGACGTCGTCGATGCTATCGAGCAGGCGGCGCGTACCAAGGAAGTCCGCGCCATCGTGTTGCGCATCGATTCGCCGGGTGGCACCTATCCAGCGGCCGATGCCATCGCCGACGCCGTCGGCCGCGCCCGGGCCGCCGGCAAGCCCGTCATCGCCTCGATGGGCGACATCGCGGCATCGGGCGGTTATCTCGCCGCGGTTCGCGCCGACGTGATCGTGGCCCAGCCAACCACCATCACCGCGTCGATCGGTGTGTTCACCATCTGGCCGATCGCCTCGGAACTGCTGGCCTCGCTGGGCGTCAAGGTCGACCGGATCTCGGTCGGCGCCAACGCCGGGATGTATTCGACCTTCCAGCCGCCGACCACCGCCCAGCGCGCGATCGTCGATCGTGAACTGGATACGGTCTATCGTGAATTCACGCGCCAGGTCGGCGAAGCCCGCAAGCTCACGGGCGGCCGGCTCGATGCCGCCGCGCGCGGTCGCGTCTTCAGCGGTGTCGATGCCAAGCGCGCCGGCTTGGTCGACGAATTGGGCGGGCTGCAGCTCGCGCTCAGTATCGCCAAGGCCAAAGCGGGGATCGACGAGACCCGTCATGTCGAGATCCACCGCTTTCCCGACGAACACGACCGCTGGCAGCGCATCGTCGGTCGACTGCTCCGTCTGGCCGGCGTCGATGCCTCGGGTCCGACGATACGCGCCCCGCGCGAAGTCCGCGAAGCCCTGGCACGGATGGGCATCGTGGCACGCCCCGGTAACGTCCGCCTGCCGCCTCTGCCGCCGCTCTGGCGTTAGCGCTTGCTCCGGCCGTCCTTGGCGGCCTCGCAGACCGCCAGCCGACGATCGATTGTCATCGCAAGGCCGAGCACGCACTCTCTGCAAGTCCACGCCAAACAAGGGACCTCATGTCGAACATCCCCGACGATATCTTCACCGAAACCGAGGATTTCTCACCCGACACCTTGGCCAATCTGGGCCCGCTGCGTCGCCTGGCCGGTGTGTGGCAGTCCGACCAGGGGGTGGACGTCAGCCCCAAGGCGGAAGGCCCCGAACGGCGCGTCTTCCGCGAACATATCCGGATGGAGCCGATCGACCCGCAATCCAACGGCCCGCAGCTTCTCTACGGGCTGCGCTACCACATCCATATCAATACGGCGGAGGAAGCCATCACCTTCCACGATCAGATCGGTTATTGGCTGTGGGAACCGGCCACCGGGATGATCATGCAGAGCATCGCGATTCCGCGCGGCCAAGTGGTGCTGGCCGGCGGAAAGGCGGCGCCGGACGACAAACGCATTTCGGTGGAAGCGCGGCGCGGCGATGCGCGCTTCGGGATCTGCTCAACGGGCTTTCTCGAAGAGGCGTTCCGCACCGACTACTACCGCATCGACATCACCTTCAACGATGACGGTAGCTGGACCTACCTGACGCGCACGGATCTGGCGGTCCGCGGCCGCGAGCCGGCGTTCAACCACAACGACACCAACACCCTGCGGAGGATCGCGCCACCTGCGCCGAATCCGCTGGTCGGTCTGCTGAAGGACGACAAGGCGGGCTAGAGCCGCCTGCTTGGCTTTCGCCGCTCCAGCGCTAGCGCCGTTCGCCGAGCAGCGCGAAGATCGCGGCCAACCCGATCGCCAATCGGCGCAGAGTCCTCATGTGGAGAGGCGGACGGTCGCCAGCGTCTCGAGCTTTTCGCCCTCGCGGCGCAGCAGCGCCAACTCCTCGACCCGGCCATGCATAGGCAGATGCTGACGCTCGACGATGCGCGCCACCTGCTCGGCCTCGCTTGCACGAGCGAACAGACCGACTGTGATGTGAGGCTCGAACGGTTCGTCTCCCGGGGTCGGATTCAGACCGTCGTACAATGTCGTGAGTTCCGCCGATCCGTCCGCCGGCACGGCATAGAGATAGGCCGCGCGCGAGGGCGGCGTGAGGTCGTGGCGCACCAGCCGATCCAGCACGAACCAGAAGGGTCGCATGCCCGCGAGGTTGGCCACCGAAGCGCGCAATTCGGCCTCGTGTGTCAGAGGCGCGCCGAACACCAGCGTGAAGTGCGGGCCGATCAGGTCCGCTTGCGTCGGGTGATACTGCGCCCGCAGCCGGCGCAGCGCGGTGTCGTCGGCCTCCGCCAGAACCGGCCAGGCGACGACATAGAGCATCTCAGC
>JAUXST010000326.1 GCA_030679805.1 Reyranella sp.
CCTGAGAGCAAACCGATGCCGGCCCCGGCAATTACCGCCACCAGGATCGGCGTGGCCCTGCGGCTGGTGGCGGCTGAACGGCTCGCACAGGATCGGCTGGCCGCGGTCGCAGTAGAAGCATTTGCCGCAGCTCGGATTCCACGAGCAGACGACGTGGTCGCCGGGCTTCACCAGGCTCACCTCGCTACCGACCGCCTCGACGATGCCCGCGCCCTCGCGGCCGAGGATGATCGGCAGAGGATACCCTGGCAAGCGCAAAGCAGATGTTGCCAAGTGATCGACCATGATCCGAAAGTACCTGGCGAAAGCTAAGGTGATCAGAGCCGGACAATCACGAATCGCCACGAATAACCGCCCCCAATCCGCGTCCCCTGTCGAAGCCCTTAACGTGAAAAACCAAACTAAATCAGAGCGGTAATTCGGTCAGTAGCCTCATGCACAACCATCCCTCGGGCGATCCCAAGCCCTCGGGCGACGACATCGAGATGACTAAAGAGATCGCCAAGGCCGCCGAAGCGTTTGGTATTTCCATCCACCACCACCTGGCGATTGGTCGCAAGGGCAACGAAAGATTCCGGAGTTTGAGTGGGCTCTGATTGAGCGGCAGCTTCGCAGGCCCGTTGGGCGCCCCGGCGAAGTCGCCCGGTGCGCGTCCGGGCTTGCGCTGTACGGCCCGTCATCCATTCCAGGGTGATGAACCATCAAAGGAAGCGCATTTCGTTGGAGATGGTGCGGGCGGTCGGAATCGAACCGACACTCTGTCACCAGAACAGGATTTTGAATCCAGCGCGTCTACCAGTTCCGCCACGCCCGCCTATCGCCGCCGCGAGTTCCCTCGCGCTCTGCACCCATTTTGCACCTAGCGCGGTTGCCGCCGCGACGGTTCGACTTGCCCTACCCGCTCAACCCTCGAAAATCAAACGACTTTTCGTGCGGCCGCGCCAAACGTCGCAGGGTAGACAAACCACTTTTTGAGTCAGGCGCGTCTACCAATTCCGCCACGGGGGCACGCTGTCGTGCGGCGCGAATAAAGCCG
>JAUXST010000327.1 GCA_030679805.1 Reyranella sp.
ATCGGCCTCAAGGCCTACGTTAAGCTCTAGTGGGACTTAAGAGGGGAACAGGGGGGTCAATCATGATTTCACGTCATACGATATCGAGGCGCAAAGCATTGCGTACCGGTGCGGGCCTCGCGGCTATCGCCGCGGTCGGCGCACCGTCGATCCTTCATGCCCAGACCAAGACGCTCAAGATCACGACCTGGGGCGGCAAGTGGGGCGATGTCATGAAGGCCACGGTGCTGCCGGCCTTCGAGAAGGAGTTCAAGTGCACCGTGTCGGCCGACCAGGCCTTTCCGTTTGTGCCGAAGCTGCAGGCCAGTTCCAAGAACGACCCGATCTACGACGTGCTGCACACCAACTCGAACGAGCAGTGGAACTCCTTCACCGAGGGACTGGTGATGGAAAAAATCACCGTCAAGGAAGTGCCCAACGTGGCCGACGTCTATCCCTATGCGGTGAGCGACAAGATCGTGGGCGTCACCATCTTCACCAGCGCGATCGGGCTGGGCTTCCGCACCGACAAGGGGCTCGCCAAGCCGACCTCGTGGAAGGATCTCGCGGACCCCAAGCTCGCGGGCTCCCGTGGCGGCTACATCATCCCGGTCAACAGCCTCGGCCAGTGCCACCTGATGATGCTGGGCAAGGTCTACGGCAAGGGCCTCACCGACCTCGATGCCGCCTACAAGGCGCTGGAGGCGCTGAAGCCCATCAAGCTGGTCGACTTCACCGGCCAGATGGAAAAGATGCTGCTGTCGGCCGAGGTGTCGATGGGTGTCATCCACGATTCCGGCGTCTACCGCTACGAAGGCCCCAACATGCAGCCGGTCGATTTTGCCAGCCCGTCGGAAGGCGTGCTGGCGCTCGAGCAGGTGCTGAACGTCACGCCCGGTTCGAAGGTGAAGGACCTCGCCTTCGGCTACATCGACTACATGCTGCGGCCCGACGTGCAGAAGCTGCTCGCCGAGGCAGTGTGGTACTCGCCCGCCAACACCAAGGTGAAGCTCGACGCCAAGTACGACGCCAAGCTTCTCACCACACCCGCCAAGGTGGCGACGCTGATCCAGCCCGACTGGAAATGGTACAACGCCCGCAAGGAAGACATCGACGCGCGCGTCACCAGGATCCTGAAGGGCTAGTGACTTCCGCCGCCATCCGGCTGGAACAGGTGACCAAGACGTTCGACGGCCGTGTCGTGGCCGTCGACGCGGTCACGCTGGATATTGCGGCCGGCGAGTTCTTCTCGCTGCTGGGCCCGTCGGGCTGCGGCAAGACCACGAGCCTGCGCATGATCGCGGGCTTCGAGCATCCCGATTCCGGCCGCGTCCATGTCGGCGGTCGCGACATCACCGACCTGCCGGTGCACCGGCGCGACATGGGCATGGTGTTCCAGTCCTACGCGCTCTTTCCCCATCGCACCGTGGCCGAGAACGTGGCCTTCGGGCTGCGCATGCGCGAGGTGCCCAAGCCCGAGATCGGCCGCCGCGTGCAGGCGGCTCTTGCCCAGGTCGCCCTGACGGGGCTCGAGGATCGCAAGCCCAGCCAGCTCTCGGGAGGCCAGCAGCAGCGCGTGGCGCTTGCTCGCGCACTCGTCGTCGAGCCGCCGGTGCTGTTGTGCGACGAGCCGCTGGGCGCGCTCGATCGCAAGCTGCGCCAGCAGATGCAGTTCGAGCTGAAGGAACTGCAGAAGCGGCTGGGTGTCACTCTGGTCTTCGTCACCCACGACCAGGAAGAGGCGCTGGCCATGAGTGACCGCATCGCAGTGATGAACAAGGGCCGCGTCGAGCAGGTGGGCTCACCAACCGAGATCTACGAACGGCCACGCACGCGCTTCGTCGCCGACTTCATCGGCGAGATCAACATCCTGGAAGAGGCCGGCGTTTCCCGCGCGTTGCGCCCGGAAAAGATCCGGCTGATGTCGGTCGACGGCGCGCGCCTGGTCGGCAAGGTCGAGACGGCGAACTACCTCGGTGGCTCGACGCTGCTGCGCATCCGGGCCGGCGACGGCCGTTCCCTGCTGGTACGCGAGACCCATGCCGGCGAACGCGCCTCACGCGCGCCCGGAGATCCAGTCGGGCTCGGCTGGAACGACCAAGACACCGTTCTTCTCGAGGGCTGAAGCCATGGCGAGCGTTCTGGGAATCATCACCATCGGTCAGGCGCCGCGCGACGACATCGCCGAACTGTTCGTGGCCCAGGCGCCGGCTGGCACCAGGGTCATCCTGCGCGGCGCGCTCGACGGGCTCTCCGACGCGGAGGTCGACGCGCTGCCGCCGCTGAACGGCGCCGACACGCTCTACACCCGCCTGCGCGGCGGTCGCGACGTGAAGATCTCCAAGCAGGCCGTCATCAATCGCTCGCCCGCGGCGTTCGCCAGGCTGCGCGCCGACGGCTGCGACGCCATCGTCTACGCCTGCACCGGCGAATTCCCGCCGATGGAAGGTGACGAAAACGTGCTCTTCCCCTCGCGCGTGCTGGCGGGCGTCGCGCACGGCCTGCTGCCGCGTGGCCGGCTCGGCGTGCTGGTGCCGTTTGCCGAGCAGGGCGAGAAGCTCGCGAAGAAGTGGGCGCGGCCAGGGCTCGACGTGGTGGTGGAAGCCGTCGTGCCGAGCGCCAGCCGCGACGAGGTGGCCGCCGTCGCGCGCCGGCTCGGCCGTCACAAGCCCGATCTCGTGGCGCTCGACTGCATGAGCTACACGCCCGCCACGAAGGTTGCCGTGAAATCGGAGGTCGGGGTGCCGACCCTGCTCGCCATCACGGCGACCGGCCGCATCCTGCGCGAAATCCTCGATTAGCGGATGCTCAGTGAGCGACGACTCAGCCGCTTGCGCTATTCCACCGAGACGTTTGCCATCGCCGCTACGGCCTTCCAGGTCGCCGCATCCTTGCGGAGGAAGGCCGCGAATTGTTCCGGCGTGTCGCCGACCACCTGCATTGCCTGATTGTCGAGCAACGACTTGACCGAGGGATCCTGCAACGCCTTCACGATTTCCGTGTTGAGTTTCTTGATGATGTCCGGCGGCGTCTTGGCGGGCGCCAGGATGCCGTGCCAGGCTACCGCATCGATGTCGGGGTAGCCGCTTTCGGCCATGGTCGGTATCTCCGGAGCGACCGGCGATCGCTTGGGACTGGTCACCGCGAGTGCGCGCAGCCGGCCGGCCTTGATGTGCGGCAGCACACTCACCGGATCGCCGAACACCATCGTCACCTGTCCGGCGACAAGATCGGCCACCGCGACCGCCGTCCCGCGATAGGGGATGTGCGTCATCTTGAGCCCGGCCTTGGCACAGAACAGCTCGCTCACCAGGTGATTGGCGGCACCGACGCCGGTCGTGCCGTAGTTCATCTTGCCCGGCTCGCTTTTGCCCAGTGCCACGAACTCCTGCAGCGTCTTGGCCGGCAGGGTCGGGTTCACGACCAGCACGTAAGGGTAGGAATTCGTCATCGTGATCGGCGCGAAGTCCTTCGCCGGATCGTAGGGCAGGGACTTGTAGACGGCCGGATTGATCGAGATCGGCCCGGACTGGCCGAGCAGCAGCGTGTAGCCGTCGGGCTCCGCCTTGGCGACCATGTCGGTTCCCAGGATGGAACCGGCGCCGCCCTTGTTCTCGACCACGATCGTCTGGCCGACGCTTTCGCCCACCTTGCGCGCCAGCACACGGGCAACGGCGTCGGCGCCGCCGCCCGGCGCATAGGGAACGATGATGCGGATCGGCCGCGTCGGATAGTCGGCGGCAAACGCCTGCTTCGCCAGGTTCGGCGCCGCGAGCGCCAGGGCGAGAACCGTGCGTCTTTGCATCGTCGTCATTGTTTCTCACTCCTCGTGCGTTTCATTCCACCAAATTTTCCCGGCGAGGGCCATTCCACAATAGGGTATGGGTCGATCGTCCACAGAGGAGCAGATGTGATGGCCGCCTTCCAGAGTTCCACGACGGTGCTGGACTCGATCCTGTTTCGCGACGCGTTTGGAACGCCCGGTATGCGCGAGGTCTTTTGCGATACGGCCTTCATCGCGCGCTGCGTCGAGGTCGAAGTGGCCCTGGCCAGGGCGGAAGCGCGCTGCGGCGTCATCCCGGCGGTCGCCGCGGAAGAGATCGCCCGGCGGAGCGACGCCACGGCCCTCGACTACGACCATCTGCGCCGCGAGACCGACATCGTGGGCTATCCGATCCTGCCGCTGGTCCATCAGCTCGCCAAGCAGTGCGGCGAAGCCGGCCGCTTTGTCCATTGGGGCGCCACCACCCAGGACATCATGGACACCGCCGTCGTCCTACAGCTGCGCGAGGGCCTGCGCATCGTGGGCGAGGACATCGCGGCCCTGCGCGGCATCCTGGCAAGTCTTGCGCGAAAGCATCGCGACACGCCGATGGCGGGTCGTACGCATCTGCAGCACGCGCTGCCCATCACCTTCGGCTACAAGGTCGCGATCTGGCTCGCCATGTTCGACCGTCACGCCGAACGTCTCGAGCAACTGAAGCCGCGGGTTCTGGTCGGGCAGTTCGCCGGTGCTGCCGGCACGCTGGCGTCGCTCGGCGACAAGGGCCTCGACGTGCAGGCAGCCTTGTGCGCCGAACTCCGCCTCGCCGAGCCGGTCTCGACCTGGCACGTGG
>JAUXST010000318.1 GCA_030679805.1 Reyranella sp.
GGCGGGCGGCAGCGCTTGTAAACAAGCGCGAGAGCCCGCACCGCGCAGAACGGATGAGGCTCGCCGTCCTTGCCTTTTCTGAACCGAGCGGGCTTCCGCGCTTGATTACAAGCGCTGCCGCCCGCCGGCGTTGAAAATGCGCTAGCGCATCTTCAATGCCCACTCCGTGTACTTCTGCGCCTGCTTCTGCAGGTCGGCGTAGTACTTGGCGTATTCGGCGCCGACCATCGGCTTCAGCGCGAGGCCGGCGACATCCATCTTCTGCTTCATGTCTGCGCTGTTGATCGCCTTCAGGAACGCAGTCTCGATCACCTTCACGATGTCAGCCGGCGTGCCTTTGGGGGCGGCGACGCCGCGGGTCGAGGAGGATATCACCGTCGGATAGTCCAGCTCCTTGGTGCAGGGCACGTTGGGCAGGAACTTCGACCGTACGACGTCGGTGACCGCAAGCCCGCGGGCTTCACCCGATTCGATACGCTTCACGATGCTGCCGACGTTGTCGAACGCCACGTCGACGTGGCCGCCCATGACGCCCGCGAGCTGCTGCGTGCCGCTGTCGAAATGGACGATGCGGAAGTCGACCTTGGCGGCTTCCTGCATCATCAGGATGGCGAGGTGGTCGTCGCTCAGGATGCCGGTGGTGCAGGCGCGGATCTTGCCCGGCTCCTTCTTGGCCGCGTCCACGAGGTCCTTCAGCGACTTGTAGGGACTGTCGCCCTTGACCCAGATCAGGCCGGGGTCGAGCACCTGATTCACGATGGGGATGAAGCTCTCCATATTGAACGCGGCCTTGCGTTCGGGGTCGAGCACGATGGTGTTGACCGCGGGCAGGTTGATGAAGCCCAGCGTGTAACCGTCGGGCCGGGCCCGGGCGATTTCGGTGAAGCCGATCTGGCCACCGGCGCCGCCCTTGTTGACCACGGTGATCGGCTGACCGAGGTCCTTTTCGGCGGCCGCGGCGAGGATACGCGCGCCGACGTCAGTGCTGCCGCCGGCCGCGAAGGCGACGATGAGCTGCACGGGGCGGCGCGGATAGTTTTGGGCAATGGCGGGGCTTGCGATGGCAGTGGCGGTGGCCGCCGAGGCGGCGAGCAGGGTGCGACGACGAAGAATCATGGTTTCCTCCTGTGACAACGTATTTTTGGTTAATCCGTATCGGTTTCCCTGAGCTTGGAGAACGTGCCGGGGCGGAGCAAGAGGGCGCCTACTACGATCACCGGCACGGTGAGCAGCACGAGCGCCACCGGCCGGTCGAGGAAGATGGCGAAGCTGCCGCCGGACATTTCCAGGGTCGTGCGCAGCGAGCGTTCCATCATCGGCCCGAGGATCAGTGCCAGGATGGCCGGTGCGATCGGGAAATCGAGCTTGCGCAGCAGGTAGCCCACGATGCCGAAGCCCAGCATCACCCAGACGTCGAACAGGCTCTGCTTGAGGCCATAGGCGCCGATTACGCAGAAGATCAGCACACCGGTGCACAGGTAGCTGAACGGGATCTTGAGCAGCTTGGCCCACAGGCCGACCAGCGGCAGGTTGAGGATCAGCAGCAGCGCGTTGCCGACGAAGAAGCTCGCGATCACCGTCCACACGAGTTCGGGCCGCTCCTGGAACAGGAACGGACCGGGCGTCAGGCCGTTGATGATGAAGGCACCCATCAGCACGGCGATGGTGGGCGAACTCGGGATGCCGAGCGCCAGCAGCGGCACCATGGCGGCATTTGCATAGGCATTGTTGGCGGTCTCGGCCGAGGCGACGCCCTCGATGGCGCCCTTGCCGAAACGCTCCGGCGTCTTGGAGACACGCTTCTCGATCACGTAGGCCATGAAGGTCGGCACGATGGCGCCGACGCCGGGAATCAGGCCGAGCACGAAGCCGATCACCGTGCCGCGGCCGATGGCGCCGGCCGAGGCGCGGCGTTCCTCCTTGGTCGGCATCCAGTTCTTGAGATCGGCCTGGATCATGCGCGCCTGCCGCTTCTCGGCCGCGATCAGCAATTCCGCGACGCCGAACAGGCCCATGACCACCGGCACGAAGCCGATGCCGTCGTAGAGTTCCTCGATGCCGAAAGTGAAGCGTGGTGCGCCGCGCACCGGATCGAGGCCGATCATGGCGAACAGCAGGCCGATCACCGTCATGAGCAGCGCCGCCAGCATGTTCTTGCCGTCCAGCCCGACGACGAGACAGAGGCCTGCCACCATCAGGGCGAAGAACTCGACCGGTCCGAACTTCAGCGCCAGGGTGGCGAGCGGCGTGGCGACCAGGACCAGCGCCACCGTGGCGAGCGTGCCGCCGACGAAGGAGCCGATAGCAGCGATGGCAAGCGCCGAGCCCGCCCGGCCCTGCAACGCCATCTGGTAGCCGTCGATGCAGGTCACGACCGAGGCCGCTTCGCCGGGCACGTTGATCAGCACCGAAGTGATGGTCCCGCCGTACATCGCGCCGTAGTAGATGGCGCTCAGCATGATGATGGCGCCGGTGGGATCGAGGCTGAAGGTCAGCGGAATCAGGATCGCCGTGCCCGCTGCCGGGCCGAGGCCTGTAGCACGCCGATCAGGGTGCCGAGCACGCATCCTGCCAGCGCGAACAGCAGGTACTTGACCGTGAGCGCGGCGGCGAAGCCCGCGAGAAGATGGTGAAGGGCGTCCATGACCTAGCTCCAGATCCGGCCATCCGGCAGGAGCACGTCCAGCCAAGTGGTGAAGACGTAATGCACGCCGAGGCTGCCG
>JAUXST010000329.1 GCA_030679805.1 Reyranella sp.
CAATCTCGCGCGCACGGTGGGTCCGGTGGTCGGCCAGGTTCTCCTCAGCCTGGTTGGCGTCTTCATGCTGTTCGCCGTCAACGCCGCCACCTATATCGGCGTCATCTTTGCCATGCTGCGCTGGCGTCGGTCGGCCGAGGCGAAAGCTTCCCAGAGGCGCGAGGGTCTGGTCGAGGCGGCCCGGACCGGCATTGCCTTCGTGCGCGGCTCCGGCGTGCTGAAGGCAGTGTTCGCCCGTGGCCTCTGCTTCTTCGTGCCCGGCATCGCCGTCGGCACCCTGTTGCCGGTGATCGGCCGCTTCGAACTCGGGCTCGACGAATTCGCCTTCGGCATCCTCTACGCCGTGTTCGGTGCCGGCGCGGTGGCGGGCGCCGTCGTCATGCCCACCTTCAACCGCCTGCTCGGGCCCGACCGCGCCAACATCTGGGCCATGGGCATCCATACCGCAGCCACGCTGGTGATCGCGCTGGTCATGACTCCTTTCGTGGTCGGCGCCTGCGTTGCCCTCTCGGGGGCCTGCTGGATCACCGTGATCGCCAACAACGGCACCGCCGTTCAGGCGATCCTTCCCAACTTCATGCGGGCGCGCGGCATGGCGGTACACCAGATGGTGTTTTTCGGCGCCATGGTCGTGGGCTCCCTCTTGTGGGGCAAGATCGCCACCCTGTTCGGGATCCAAGCGTCGCTCGTCGCCTCGGCGGTCGCCTTGGTGCCCTTCACGATGCTGGCGGCATCGATCCGGCTGCCGGGATCGTCTCTGCCGCGAGCCTGACACGCTTGTGTGTTCTTTCGAACACAAGACCCCCAATTATTTTGCCGAGGAGGAAGAATCCTCTTGTAACGGCGTCAATTAGTTGTAGATACCAAATATCCAAGACGCCCAACGCACGTGCCGCTGGCCCTTAGTGGTTACGCAACGACGGAAAGTGTTCTTTTTGGCAGTGCCGGTTTTCGAGCCGGGTCCGGGAAGGAGCTTCTGAAATGGTTGCTTACCGCGCGGGGCGCGTTCCCCGCTATTATGTCATTTGCCCGGCAACACTCCGGGCTACTCCCCTCGACCTTCCGCTTCAACGGAACCTGTCTCCGTCGAGTATGGGCTGACGCACGCCGCCCTTTTGGGCGCCGTACGTCGCGTTCGACCTCTCCTGCCGAACTTGCCTGACTTTAATAGACGGGGAACCCCCCAGCGATGACCGAGCGTATCTTTCGTTATCTCCGCGAGCAGCAGCCCGAGACGCCGTGCCTGGTGATCGACCTCGATGTGGTCGAGAACAACTTCCGGCGCATGCGCGAACTGCTGCCGACGGCCCACATCTTCTACGCCGTGAAGGCCAATCCGGCGGCGCAGGTGCTCGCGCGCCTGGCGACGGCCGGCTCGAAGTTCGACACGGCGAGCCGTGGCGAGATCGAGCTGGTGCAGGCCACCGGCATTTCGATGGACCGCATCTCCTTCGGCAACACCATCAAGAAGGAAAAGGACATCGCCTGGGCCTACCAGCAGGGCGTGCGCCTGTTTGCCTTCGACAGCGAGGCGGAGCTGCAGAAGCTCGCCAGGGTGGCGCCGGGCGCCCGCGTGTTCTGCCGCGTGTTGGTCGATTGCGATGGCGCCGAATGGCCGCTCAGCAAGAAGTTCGGTTGCGCGCCGGAGATGGCCAAGGATCTCCTGCGCAAGGCCAAGACCTGGGGCCTCGATGCCTACGGCATCTCGTTCCATGTCGGCAGCCAGCAGACCGACCTCGAGCAGTGGGACAAGGCACTGGCCCAGGTCTCGCAGATGTTCTTCGCTCTCGCGGAAGAGGGTGTGGACCTGCGCATGGTCAATCTGGGCGGCGGCTTCCCGGCCCGTTACCGCGCCGAGGTCAGCAGCATCGAGGCCTACTGCGAGGCGGTCGGCCGTGCGCTGGTGCGTCATTTCGGCAACCGCATGCCGGAGGTCATCATCGAGCCTGGCCGTTCCATGGTGGGCGATGCCGGTGTGATCCAGAGCGAGGTCGTACTGGTCTCGCGCAAGGCGGCCAACGACCGCAAGCGCTGGGTCTACCTCGACATCGGCAAGTTCAGCGGTCTCGCCGAGACCATGGACGAGAGCATCAAGTACCGCCTGCGCACCAGCCGCGACGGCACGCGCGTCGGCCCGGTCGTGCTGGCCGGCCCGACCTGCGACAGCGCCGACATTCTCTACGAGAAGACGGAATACAAGCTGCCGGTCTCGCTCAAGCCCGGGGACAAGGTCGAGATCCTCTCGACCGGCGCCTATACGACGACCTACTCATCGGTGGCCTTCAATGGCTTCGCGCCCTTGAGAGCGGTCTGCATCTAAAACCCAAAGCTTCTCAAAAGGATCACAGACGGGGCCTTGAGAAAGGCCCCGTCGCCGTTTAACGACCGGAATCCCGTCGATCGGAGACGCAATCATGGCGAAGAAGTCCGCGCGCAAGGCGACCCACAGCAAGAAGTACGTTTCGTTCAAGGGCCGCATGGTCATGATCGGCTTCGGTTCGATCGGCCAGGGCGTGCTGCCGCTGATCCTGCGCCATATCGGCATCAAGCCCAGCCAGATCACCATCATCGCCGAGGATCTGCGCGGCGGCGTACCGGAGGCAAATCGCTACGGCGTCACCTTCATCGAGAAGCGGCTGACCAAGTCCAACTACCGCCAGATGCTGGCGGGCCGGCTGGGCAAGGGCGACTTCCTGGTCAACCTCTCGGTCGAGGTCGCCTCCACGGCGTTGGTCGAGTTCTGCCAGGAACTGGGTGCGCTCTACATCGACACCTGCATCGAGCCGTGGCCCGGCGGCTACACCGATCCCTCGCTCTCGGTATCGCGCCGGTCCAACTACGCGCTACGCGACACCATGCTGAAGCTGAAGCCGCGCTATCGCGGCGGCCCGACGGCGGTGATCGCCCACGGCGCCAACCCGGGCCTGGTCTCGCACTTCGCGAAGCAGGCGCTGGTGAATTTGGCGCGCGATACCGGCGTGAAGGCGGCGGTGCCCTCGACCCGCGAAGGCTGGGGCAAGCTTGCTCGCCGGCTGGGCGTCAAGGTCATCCACATCGCCGAGCGCGACACCCAGGTCTCGCCCGCTCCGAAGGAAGTGGGCGAGTTCGTCAACACCTGGTCGATCGACGGCTTCGTCTCGGAAGGCGGCCAGCCGGCCGAGATGGGCTGGGGGACGCACGAGAAGGCGCTGCCGGCTGATGGCCGCCGCCACGCCTTCGGCTGCGACGCCGCGATCTACCTCAATCGCCCCGGCCTGCTCACCCGCGTGCGTACCTGGACGCCACTCGAGGGCCCGTTCCATGGCTTCATCATCACGCACAACGAATCGATCTCGATAGCCGACTACTTCACGCTGCGGGACGGCAAGAAGGTCGTCTACCGGCCGACCGTGCACTACGCCTACCATCCCTGCGACCAGGCGATCATGTCGATGCACGAGATCGCCGGGAAGAACCTGAAGCAGCAGAAGCGCCAGCGGCTGATCGTGGGCGAGATCACCTCGGGCCGCGACGAGCTCGGCGTGCTGCTGATGGGCCACAAGAAGGGCGCCTACTGGTACGGCTCGCAGCTCGATATCCACGAGACGCGCAAGCTCACGCCCTACAACAACGCGACCTCCATCCAGGTCTGCGCGCCGGTCCTCTCGGGCATCGTCTGGGCGCTCGAGAATCCCGAGCGTGGCGTCGTCGAGGCCGACGAGATGGACTTCGCCCGCAACCTCGAGATCTGCATGCCCTACCTCGGGCCGGTCGTCGGCAAGTACAGCGACTGGACGCCGCTCAAGGACCGCGGCGTGCTGTTTCCCGAGGATCTCGACAAGGCCGATCCCTGGCAGTTCAAGAACTTCCGTGTTTTGTGATGGCTCGCTCACGCGCGCGTGAGAGGGTGTGACCCTCGTCGTCCTGCGTTTCTGCCTATACCGGCACGAACGCGTGGGAGGATGGATGACGGCTTTCTTCGACACATGGCGCGCCAGGCTCGATGCCTTCCCGCAATCGGTGCTGCAGCTTTTTATGCGCTTCAGCATCTTCTGGGTGTTCTGGCGCTCGGGATCGCTCAAGGCCGATAACATCGAACAGGCGATCGGGCTGTTCCGCGAAGAATACAAGCTGCCGATCCTGCCACCCGAGATCGCGGCCTACCTGGGAACGACGGTCGAGCTGGCGGCCCCTTGTCTGATCCTCGCCGGGCTATTCACGCGGCTGGCCGCCCTGTCGCTGATCGGGCTCACGTTCACCATCCAGTTCCTGGTCTACTGGAACGACTACCCCTCGCACCTGCTGTGGCTGGCGATCCTGGTGTTCATCCTGACCCGCGGCCCCGGGCCTTACTCTCTCGACGCGCTGCTCTTCAGGAAGCGCGGGGCAGTGAACAGCAACAACAGCACGAAGGCGCCGGCGACATTGACGAGAGTCGAGCCGACATAGAGCCAGAGGGCGAGATAGACCGACGACATCACCAGGGTGATGGCCGCGACCCGCGAGCCGAAGGCGGTGAATTCATTGAACGAGATGCGTTTGCCGTCCTTCTCGGCGAGCCCCGTCACCGTGACGTTGGCCGAGGCGCCGATCAGGGTGCCGTTGCCGCCGAGGCAAGCACCGAGCGACAGCGCCCACCACAGCACCTGCCCGTCAGGGCCGGCATTGAGCTGGTCGAGCAGGCTTGCGACCAGCGGGATGGTGACGGCGGTATAGGGAATGTTGTCGATCACCGCCGAGAGGAATCCCGAGACCCAGAGGATGATCACGGCCGCCACCAGGAGCGTCGCCGTTGGCGACAGGCCGAAGCCGCTCGAGATTCGGCCGATGATCCAGGCGAGGCCATCGGCGAGGGTTTCGATCAGGCCGGTCGCGACTGCTGCGCCAACGAGGATGAACAGGAACAGGAAGAACGCGAGCGTCGGCCACTCGATGTCCTTTTCGAGGATGGTGAGGACGCCGTGCTGGCGTTCGTCGTGCGTCGGCTTGTGCGTCTTGAGATAGTAGTAATCCTGGGCAAGCAGGATCGCGGCGATGCCGATCACCGCCGGCACGGCCACTGGCATGTGCGTCAGCGAGTGCGTCATGAACCCCAGGAAGATCAGCACCGTGATCCAGCAGGTGACGCGCAGCAGCGGGATGTTTTCGAGTTTCGCGCCGCTCGGCGTGGCGGCCCCCGCGTGGTCGGCATCGGACGCCGCACCGATATCCTTTGGATAGTAGCGCCGGCTGTACCAGACCAGAACGATCATCATGAAGGTGCAGGGCACCGCCAGATTGTAGATGAAGTCCATGAAGCTGAGGCCGGTACGCGGGTCAGCGCCGATCAGCACATTGGGTGGATCGCCGATCAGGGTTGCCGTGCCGCCGATGTTGGCCGCCATCACCATCGGCAGGAAGAAGGCGGAGCCGTTGATCCTGAGCCGCCGCGCCATTTCCGAGGCCATCGGATAGGCGAAGATGACGGTGGTGACGTTGTCGAGGATCGCCGACAGCACACCGGTGAACCACAGGATCAGCCGCGCCGCCCGGCTGGGGTTGCCGCGCGAGCGCTCTAGCAGGCGGTCGACGGCCCAGGGGAAGACGTTGGTGGTCTTGAGCACGCCGACCAGCGCCATCATGGCGAACAGCAGCAGGATGACATTGAGATCGACCGCATTCTTGGCGGTCTCGAACGAGATCAGCCTGAAGGGCGAGAAGTAGGAGATCAACCAGATCACCGCGACCGCGCCGATCGGGATCAGGACGCGATGGACGCGGTCGAGGGCCAACAGGGCGAACATCGCGACCAGGATAAATGCGACGATGCCCTGTGAAGCGATGTCCCTGGTCGAGTCGAACCCGTGCATCGACTTGCTCCCCCCGCTGTTCTTTTCGGCGGATGCTCAGGCCAGATAGGTCGCCGAGACTCCACCGTCGACAACTAACGCATGACCGTTGACATAGGAAGCGGCCGGCGAGGCAAGGAAGAGAGCGGCGCCGGCGATTTCCGCCGGATCGGCCCAGCGTTTGGCGGGGCAGCGCTCGCGCTGGCGTTCGCCGGCCGGCGACGCCATCAGCCGGGCATTGGTCTCGGTGGCGAAGAAGCCCGGCGACAGCGAATTCGACGTGATGCCCATGGCGCCGAGTTCGGCTGCGAGCGCCCGCGTGAGCGCTGCCAGCCCGCCCTTGGCCGCAACATATGAGATCGCGCCCGGCACCGCGAGGTCGGCCACGATCGAGGTGACCAGGATCAGCCGGCCCCAGCGTCGCTCGATCATTCCGGGCGCCACCAGCTTGACCAGGGCGTGGGCGGCATTGAGATCCACGTCGATCAGCCGGGCAAAATCCTCGGGCGCGATGTCGGCAAAGGGCCGGCGGTCGCGCTCGCCGACATTGTGGATCAGGATATCGATCGGCCCGGCGGCGGCAATCCCGGCG
>JAUXST010000332.1 GCA_030679805.1 Reyranella sp.
CGCCATCGAATGGCTCGACGATTCGCTGCCCGAACTCGCCCGCGTTCGAGCGCGCGTCCAGAACCGGGGCGAGCGCTTCGACCTCGTCATGATGACGGCCGTCTGGATGCATCTCGACTCGGCCGAGCGGACGCGGGCCATGGAATGCGTCGCCGGCCTGGTCGCGCCCGGCGGCCTGATGACGCTGTCGCTGCGGCACGGGCCGGTGCCCGCCGGCCGGCGCATGTTCGACGTGAGCCCGGCCGAGACCCGCGCGCTGGCCGCACGGCACGGCCTCTCGATGGTCCACGAGCGGGACCGCCCGTCCGTGTTCAATGCCGATGGGGTGTGGTGGGACGTGCTGGCTTTTCGCGCCTCGACCGCGCCGTCTCCTTGAGCACGACGCTGCGCAGCGTCGCCACCGCGGGTTCGATCTCCGCTTCGGGTGTGCCGGCGTAGCCCAGGATCAGGCCGTGCCGCTTCGGTCGTCCGGTGTAGCAGACCGAGAGCGGCTGAACGACGAGGCCCGCCGCGGCCGCGGCGGCCGTCACCGCTGTATCGTCGAACGACTTCGCCAGCTTGGCCACCGGCATCGCGATCAGGTGCATGCCGCCGGGATCGGGCGCGATCGCCAGCAGGCCGCCGAGATGCCGTTCCGCGGCCGCGAGCAGCGCCGCGCGCCGCCCGGCATAGAGCTGGCGCGTGCGGCGCAGGTGCGCGGCGAGATGGCCCTCCGAAATGAAGCGCGCCAGCGCGCCTTGAGCCATCAAGGGAGCGCGCACGGAGATCCTGTCCATCAGGCGTTCCGTCACTTCGACGAGGGAGGACGGCAGGACGAGGAAGCTGAGACGGAGCGCCGGGAACAGCAGCTTTGAGAAACTGCTGAAGTAGGCGACACGGCCGGAGCGGTCGAGCGCGCGCAGCGGCGCCAGCGGCCGGCCGCTGTAACGGTACTCGCCGTCGAAATCGTCCTCGGCGATCCAGCCCTTCTGGCGCTCGGCCCAGCTCAGCAATTTTAGGCGGCGCTGCAGCCCGAGCACGGCGCCCAGCGGGAAATGATGGGCGGGTGCCACGACCGCGAGGCGTGCCTCCGGGGCCGCGGCCTCGGCCGCATCGGGCGGAAAGCCCGCCTCGTCGATGCGCACCGGCACGGCGCGCACCGATGCGGCTGCGAGCGCCTCGCGCACGCCGATGAAACCCGGCTCCTCGATCCAGGCTGCGTCGCCCGCGTCGAGGGCCACCTCGGCGAAGAGCGAGAGCCCATGGCGGATGCCGGTG
>JAUXST010000336.1 GCA_030679805.1 Reyranella sp.
CGCCAGGCGCTGCATTATGTCGGCGCGCTGCTCGGCCGCGGCAATGTCTGGCAACCGCCGGCGCCAGTCGGCCCGATCGCAGGTCTTAGGCTCGACCGGCACACCGTGCCCGTCGCCGAACTCTGTCAGGAACAGGATTCCCGCCCGGCCGCACTTGTCGTCTTCTACCGCTCCAACCTGATGGCGGCTGATGTCGAGCCTATCGCCGCGCTGCTGGAAGCGCTGGACCGTGAAGGTCTGGCACCGCTCGCGATCGCGGTGAACAGCCTGAAAGATCCGGCCGTCGAGGCCGATCTCGAGCGACTGGTGCGGGCACGCAAGCCAGCGGTAATCCTGAACACGACCGCCTTCTCGGCGCGGCGCGAGGACGACTCGACGGTGCTCGACGCCGCCGACGTGCCGGTGTTGCAGGTCGTCCTGTCAGGCAGCACGCGCGAGGCATGGGCCACCTCGCCGCGCGGCCTCTCGCCAGCCGACCTCGCGATGAACGTGGTCCTGCCGGAGCTGGATGGACGCCTGTTGACACGCGCCATCTCGTTCAAGGCGGAGGCGCCTGTAGATCCCCGGATCGAGTTTGCCAGTGTCAGGCATGCGCCCGATCCGGATCGCGTCGATTATGTCGCCCGTCTCGCCGCGGCCTGGGCGCGGCTGGCGCGCAAGACGCGGCCGCAACGGCACCTCGCGCTTGTCCTTTCCGACTATCCGGCCCGTGGCGGCCGAACCGGTTATGCCGTCGGACTCGACACGTCGGCGAGTGCAGCAGAAATCCTGCGTCTGTTGCGGAGCGAGGGCTACGACGTCGGTACACCAGATCGAAGCGCTGCGGACATCGAGCGGTTTTTGCTGACGCAGACGGAGCGGGTGCGGATTCCGCTATCCACCTATCGCGCCTGGCTCGCGGCGCTGCCCGAAAGCCTGCAGAAGGCGATCGACGCGACCTGGGGCGACGCCGGCAGCGATCACGCCGTCGCCGGCGATTCGTTCGACCTTCCCGTCCTGCGCTGCGGCCATGTGCTGGTCCTGCTGCAGCCGGACCGCGGCCTCGCCCGCGATCGCAAGGCCGGCTACCACGACATGACGTGCCCGCCGCGTCACGCCTATGTCGCGATGTATGCGTGGCTGCGCGAGGCGGAGAAGATCGACGCCCTTATCCATCTCGGCACGCACGGCACGCTCGAATGGCTGCCCGGCAAGGCGCTGGCGCTGTCGGCCGAATGCTGGCCCGAGGCCGTGCTGGGACCGGTGCCCGTCATCTATCCCTTCATCGTCAACAATCCCGGCGAGGCGGTGCAAGCCAAGCGCCGTCTCGGCGCCGTCACCATCGGCCATCTGACGCCGCCGCTCAGCGCGGCCGGACTTCATGGGGCGATGGCCGAGATGGAAGGCCTGGTCGAGGAATATGCCTCGGCCGACGGGCTCGACCGGCGGCGCCTGCGCTTCCTCGAAGACGAGATCGTCGAGCGCGCCTGGAACAGCGGCCTGGCCGCGGAGTGCGGCCTCGCGCGCGGCGAGCCCAACCAGTCGGCCATCGCCAAGCTCGACGCCCAGCTTTGCGACATCAAGGAGCTGAGCATCCGCGACGGTCTGCATATCTATGGGCAGGCACCCGAGGCGGAGGCGCAGAGCGCCCTCGTCGAAGCGATGGTCCTGGCCTCGGGCACCGACGACACGCCTGTCGTGCGCCGCGCAATCGACGCTGCTGTCGCCGCTTGCGGTCGGCATGAGTGCGACGCGCTGCTGGCGGCACTCGACGGGCGACGCGTGGCGCCGGGCCCGGCCGGTGCCCCGACTCGGGGTCGCGCCGACGTTCTGCCAACGGGGCGCAACCTCACCTCGATCGATCCGCGCGCCATTCCGACGCGCACCGCTGCGGTCATCGGTGCTCGGGCGGCCGACGAGGTGGTGCGCCGCTACCTGCAGGATCATGGCGAGCATCCGCGCGCGCTGGTGATCGACCTCTGGGCGTCGGCCTCGCTGCGCACCGGTGGCGACGATCTTGCCCAGGCCTTCGCCTATCTCGGCGTGCGGCCGACCTGGGACAAGGCGTCCAGCCGCGTCACCGGCGTCGAGATTATGCCGCTCGCTGTTCTCGACCGACCGCGCATCGACGTGACGCTGAGAATTTCAGGCCTGTTCCGAGACATTTTCGAGAGCCAGATCGCGCTGTTCGACGTGGCGGTCCGGCGTGTTGCTGCCCTCGAGGAAGACGCCGACGATAATCCGCTGGCGGAAGCGGCCCGGCGTGGCGCCGATCTCGCGCGCGTCTTCGGCGGTGCGCCCGGCAGCTATGGCGCCCGCGCCGCCGACCTCGCGCTCGATGGCGCCTGGACGACGCGCGACGAGTTGGGCGAGGCCTATCTCTCCTCGGCCACGCATGCCTATGGCGGGCTCGAGACCGTGCGCGCCCCGGAGGGTGGGTTTCGCGATCGGGTGTCCGAAGCCGACGTTCTCGTCCACCCGCAGGACGATCGCGAGCGCGATCTACTGGATGGCGATGGTGTCGCCGATTTCGCCGGAGGCTTTGCCGCTGCGGCGGCCCTGCTGGGGAACGACCCGGAACTCTACCATCTCGACACCAGCCAGCCCGCAGCCCCGAAGGCGCGCCGGGTCGCGGAAGAAGTCGCGCGCGTCGTGCGTGGGCGGCTCACCAATCCGCGGTGGATCGCCGGCATGCTCGACCACGGTCATCGTGGTGTGGCGGAGATTGCCCAGACCGTCGATGCGCTCTATGCATTTTCCGCGACTGCCCAGGTGGTGCCGAACCAGCTGTTCGAGGCGACGCACGATGCGCTGATTGCCGACCACGCCGTCCTGGCGGCGATGCGCGAGAAGAATCCCGCGGCGGTCCGAGCCATCGCCGAGCGTCTCAGGGACGCGCTGGCACGCGGTCTCTGGACGACGCGGCGCAATGCGATCGACGAGGAACTTGCCCAGGCAATCCAGGAGACAATCGGCGAGGCGATCGGGGCTTGCGGACCCGCCGCGGTCGGCCGATGAAGACCGGATCATGAGCATGGCCGCCGCAATCGAGGTGAAGGGCTGGTGCCCGGGTATTCTCCGACCGATGCAGAGCGGGGACGGGCTGATCGCACGCGTGCGGCCGTGGGGCGGGGCGATCGGCCTGACCGAGGCGAAGCTTCTGGCCGACGCGGCGCAGCGCTTCGGTAACGGCCACATCGACCTGACACGCCGCGCCAATCTGCAGATTCGCGGCCTCGGCGAGGCCAGCCTGAACGGGCTGCAGGATGTCGTCACGACCCTCGGCCTCGTCGATCGGGATGCCCGGACCGAAGCCGTTCGAAACATCATGGTCGCCCCCCTCGCCGGCATCGATCCCGGTGAAGCCGTGGACGTCCGTCCTCTTGCCCGGGCCCTCGAGAGTGGATTGGCGACCGATCCGGCATTGCACGACCTGCCGTCGAAATTCGGCTTCCTCGTCGATAGCGGTGGAAGCGTCTCCATTGCCGGCGAGCGTGCCGACATCGCGCTCAGGGCTGTTGGGCAAGCGATTGCGCTCGGGCTCGACGCGCAGTCGGGAACCATGTGGATCGGACGTACGTCGCCCGATGCCGCGGTGAAAGTGGCGCTTGCGGCGGCGCGGGCTTTCCTCGATGTGCGTCGCGACAGGCGGCGCCTGCGTGATCTCGATGAGCAAGATCTGGTTGGGCTTCGTTCCACACTCGCCGCAACGCTCGACGGCATCGACGGCGATATGTCGGCCACATCGGATCGGCCCCTTGGTGTGATCTCGCTCGGCATCAACCGCTTCGCCGTAGGCGTGGCGGCGGCCTTCGGCCGCCTCGAAGCCCATCAGCTCCGGAATTTCGCCACCATGGCGGAAGAAGCCGGCGCGGCCGATATCCGGCTGGCGCCGTGGCGTTCGCTCTACGTCGAGGCGCGCGATATCGTGGCGGCACGTCAACTGGTCGAGAGTGCGCGCGATATTGGCCTCATCGTCGAGGATACGGATCCGGTCCTGCGAATCGACGCCTGTCCGGGCGCACCGGCCTGCCGATCGAGCAGCGTCGACACGCGACACGACGCGCGCCGGTTCGCCGCCCTGGTATTCAAGGGCAACGTCCATGTCTCGGGCTGCGCCAAGGGGTGTGCGCGCTCGACGCCGGCCGATCTCGTGCTGGTGGGAATTCAGGGGGGCGAGCAGGGAAGCTACAAGGTGATCCGTAACGGAACCACGCGTGACACGCCGGAACGCACCATCGCGGCGGAAGACGCGGGAGCCGTATTCGATGTCTGAGCAACGCGCTTATGTCCGCGACGGCGCCGAAATCTACCGCCAGTCGTTCGGCATCATCCGCGCCGAGGCCGATCTCGGCCGCTTCACGCCGGCCGAGGAGCGGGTGGCGGTGCGAATCATCCATGCTTGCGGCATGGTCGAGATCGCCCGCGACATCGTCATGTCGCCTGGTTTCGCCGACAATGCACGCTGGGCGCTGGTCGCCGGCGCACCGATCCTCTGCGATTCGAAGATGGTCGCCAACGGCATCACCCGGGCCCGCCTGCCGGCCGGCAACGAAATCGTCTGCACGCTCGACGATCCGGCCGTGCCCGATCTCGCAGCCAGGCTCGGCAATACCCGCAGCGCCGCCGCCATGGAGTTGTGGCGCGACAAGCTCGCCGGATCCGTCGTTGCCATCGGCAATGCGCCGACGGCGCTGTTTCATCTGCTCGAGATGCTCGATTCAGGTGCCCCGCCACCCGCGGCGGTGATCGGCCTTCCCGTGGGTTTTGTCGGCGCGCTCGAATCGAAGGAAACGCTGGCCGCCGACGGCCGCGTGCCGTTCCTGATCGTGCGCGGTCGCAAGGGCGGCAGCGCGATGGCCGTCGCCGCCGTCAATGCGCTGGCGAGCGAGGCCGAATGACGAGCCTCGATACCCTCGGCGGGTCGGCACTTGGCGGAACGCTCTATGGCATTGGCGTGGGACCGGGCGATGCGCGCTATCTGACGCTCCGTGCCGCCGCGCTGGTGCAGGCCGTCGATGTCGTGGCCTACTTCGCCAAGCGGGGGCACCGGGGCAATGCGCGGCGGATCGTCGATGCGCTGATGACGGCCGGGCGCGTGGAGCTTCGTTGCGAATATCCGGTGACCGACGAGATTCCGGCGGAGAGCCCGGCATATCAGAGTCAGATCGCCGATTTCTACCGGCAGACCTCCGAGGCGATCGCGTCACTGTTGCGCGAAGGCAAGTCCGTCGGTCTCCTGGCTGAAGGCGATCCGTTCTTCTACGGCTCCTTCATGCATATGTGGCGCCGCCTCGAATCGGACTTTCCCGTCGAGGTCGTGCCCGGCGTGACCGGCATGTCGGGCTGCTGGACGCGGGCCAACGTGCCGATCACCTGGGGCAACGACACGCTCGCCGTGCTGCCGGGCACGCTCGACGAGCAGCAGCTCATCGAGCGCCTGCGTGAGACCGATGCGGCGGTGATCATGAAGGTCGGCCGCAATCTCGGCAAAGTGCGCCGCGCCATCGAGGCTGCCGGCTTGCTGTCGCGTGCCGTCTATGTCGAACGCGGCACGATGGAGAACGAGCGCGTCCTGCCGCTCGCCGATTGCCACGATCCCTCCGGCGCTTATTTCGCGATGATCTTGATTCCCGGGCAGGGGAGGCGGCTGTGACCGGCTCTCTGGTGGTCGTGGGCACCGGGCCGGGCAAGGCCGAACTTATGACTCCCGCCACGGCAGCAGCGCTCGAACGGGCGACGGACCTCGTCGGCTACGGGCCCTATCTCGACCGCGTGCCGGTGATGCGCGGCGATCAGTGCCGGCATGCATCGGACAATCGTGTCGAGCTCGACCGCGCGAGGCACGCACTGTCACTGGCGGCCTCGGGCCGGCAGGTCGTCGTGGTCTCGGGCGGAGACCCCGGCGTGTTCGCCATGGCGTCGGCCGTCTTCGAGGCGGTGGAGTCGGGCGATCCGGCCTGGCGCGCGCTCGACATCCGCGTCGAGCCGGGCGTCACCGCTATGCTGGCGGCGGCCGCCGAAGTGGGCGCGCCGCTGGGCGGCGATTTTTGCGCCATCTCTCTGTCCGACAATCTGAAGGCCTGGACGACGGTCGAGCGGCGGCTGAAGGCGGCGGGCGAGGCCGATTTCGTGATCGCCCTCTACAATCCGGCGTCGACGGCACGGCCGCACCAGTTGGGCCAGGCGTTCGAGCTTCTGAGATCGATCAAGTCTGCCGAGACGCCGGTATTGTTCGTGCGCGCGGCCGGCACGGCGGAGTCGAAGGTCGTGACGACGACACTTGGCGCCGCCGACGGTGCGCTGGCCGATATGCGCACCCTGGTGATCGTGGGCGCCAGCACGACGCGGCAGGTCGGCCGCTGGGTCTATACGCCGCGCAGCGAACCGGGAGCACGGTCGTGAAGCCATGTGACCGCTTCCTCGGGACTGTGGAGGACGTGGCCAGCCGGTTTGTCGGGGCGCGCGATCATGATGACCGGCACGTCGAGTTCACGCGCCGCTTCGATCTTGGCGTAGGTGGCGCTGCCGCCGGAATTCTTGGAGACGATGAC
>JAUXST010000320.1 GCA_030679805.1 Reyranella sp.
GCAACTGCAGCACGACATTGTCCCGGACCTTGCGATCGTCCTCGACCACCAGGATCCGTTCGCTGCCGCGGGGCGCAGGCACGGCCGACGTGTCCGCCGCCGCCTGGACGGCCTCGTCGGTCCGCGGCAGATAGAGGGCCACCGTGGTGCCGCGGCCGGGCGCGCTCTCGATCCTGACGTGGCCGTTGGACTGCTTGATGAAGCCGTAGACCATGCTGAGGCCGAGTCCGGTGCCGCGGCCAATCTCCTTGGTGGTGAAGAACGGCTCAAACACCTTGTCGAGGTTTTCCGGCGCGATGCCGGCACCGGTATCGGTGACCGCCAGCATCGCGTGCGCGCCCGCCACGGCATCGGTATTGCGCGCGGCATAGGCCTCGTCGAAGACGACGTTGCGCGTCTCGATCAGCAGGCGACCGCCGGCCGGCATGGCGTCGCGGCCGTTGACGCAGAGGTTGACCAGCGCCGTTTCGAGCTGGGTGCGGTCGACGTTCACCAGACAGAGGTCGTCTTCGAGAGTCGATTCGATCTCGACCCGCTCGCCCAGCGCCCGGCGCAGCAGCCGGCCGGTCGCCACGACCAGCTCGTTGATATCGGTGACCTGCGGCCTGAGCGGCTGCTTGCGCGAGAACACCAGAAGCTGGCGCGTCAGGTCGGCGGCGCGCTGAGTCTGCTTGGCGATGTTGCCCACGTGCTCGCGGGCGCCCGGCTCGAGCTCGTACTCGTCCTCGAGCGCATCGGTGTTGGCCATCATGACCATCAGGATGTTGTTGAAGTCGTGCGCCACGCCGCCAGTGAGCTGGCCCACCGCCTCCATCTTCTCGAGCTGGCGCAGCTTTTCCTCGGCGTCACGCTGCGCCTTCTCGGCCAGCTTGCGCTGGGTGATGTCGCGCGACATCGGCAGCATCGCCGGCCTCCCCTCGAACTCGATCTCCGCCATGGTGACCTCGACGTCGATGACCGACCCGTCCTTGCGCCGGTGCCGGCCGCCGATCGCACGGCCGCCGCCGGCGGGCGGGGGATTGTCGAGCACGGCCGTCAGCATCGGCATGTCCTCGGCCAGCCGGATGTCGGCCGGGGTCATGGTCATGAACTCCTCGCGCGACCAGCCGTACTGGCGGACCATGGCCTCGTTGACGGCGAGGTAGCGCAGGGTCTCGCGGTCGAACACCGCCATGGGATCGGGATTGGCGTCGAACAGCCGGCGGTAATGCGTCTCCATCTTCGTGCGGTTCGTCCATTCGCCGATCAGCCAGGTCGCCAGGAGAGCAAGGCCCAGGCTGGCGACCAGCCACCCCAGGGTGACGACGCCCATCATCTGTCGCCACGGCGCCAGGATCTGCTCCACGCTCTGGCCGACGACGACGACCAGCGAGGGGTCGAGAGCGAGGGCACGAAAGCCGAGCAGGCGGTCGACGCCGTCGATCGGGCTGGTGCCGCGGAAGACGCCACGGGGGGCACCCATTGCCCGCTCGAACGCTGCCGGCGTTGCGGCGACCCGTGTTCCCATCGCCGAATCGATGAGCGGGCTGCGCATCAGCATCGTACCGTCGCGGCGCATCAGCGCGATCGAGGTGTCCCTGATCGGTTCGTCTGATCGCCAGACCTGGTCGAAGTGGAGCGGATCGACGGCGGCCACGATCACACCCAGCAGCTTGCCGTCGGCGTCGAGCCAGGACCGGGTGATGGGCAGGAGCCAGGCGCCGCTGATGCGGCTGCGGATCGGCGCGGCGACGTGGATGTGCGCGCCGGCATGATCGAGGTGATGCCTGAAATAGGCCCGGTCGGACAGGTCCACGCCGACGCTCTCGTCCTTGGAATGATAGACGATGCGACCCTGGGGGTCGGTGACCCACATCACGAGCATGAAGGGACGTTCGCGCAGCAGGGCACGGAAGTCGGCGCCCACCGTCGCCTGGCTGAGCGTGTCCGTCCGGCGATGGCGGGCCAGCAGGGTTTCGGCGATGGTGAGCGTCTGCTCGACCGATTGCAGCGCCTGCGAGGTGGCGTCGGCCGCCAGCCGCGCCAACGAGGCCGTCAGCTTTTCGGCGGCGTTGAGCGAATCGGCGCGAACCTGCAGCAGGATCGTCATCAGGAGTCCGACGGTGACCACGAGATAGACCGCGGCGGCGCCCACGACCCGCGCGCGCAGCGAGAGACCGCCGAGCCACCCCATCGCCGCGGCGCCCGCCGATACGGCACGGGCGAACCAGCGCCGGTCGGCGTCGGCGGCGCCGGGCGGGGAGGCGGTCGAGGTCATGGCTTGGGTGTACGCCAAGCCCTGTGCCAACGCATGGCACGGGCCCCGGAAATTGCATCCAAATCGGAGATATCTCCTTCACCTGCGACGACCTCGGACCGAAGAAGCGGTTCGTCGTCTATCCCGGGACGGAGCGTTTTTCCCTGGGCGGGAAGATCGAGGCGGTTGGTTGGGTGGCGCTCGCCATGGAACTGCGGGCGGCGAAGTAGGACGCCGATCTGACCTCCGCCGCCGCCCGCGCCGGCCTGCCGCGCCGATAGGCACTAGTCGTCGTGCTGGCGACGAGCCCACACGTTGTTCTCGGGTGTCGGTCCGCCGTTCCAGGGCTCTCCGGTAACGCCCGCCAGCGTGAAACCCTCTCGCAACAGAAGCGCACGAATTTCCGCCGACGCCTCGGTGGGCATATCCGTGGCGTCCTCGAAGATCACGTTCTCCGTATGGGCCAGGATCGGCAACGCCCCTCTCAGAACGGCCAGTTCATGGCCTTCCACGTCTATCTTCAGCAGACGTATTTTCTCGATTTTTTGCCGGCGCACGAGCGTATCGAGTGTCCAGACGGGAACCTCGAATTCGACGCCCTGGTCATGCATGCCAGTTGCTTGAAGGGTAAGTCTCGACTTGTCGTAGGGGGCCTGGTCGCGGAGCGTGACGACGCCGTCCCGGTCGCCGGCGGCGCCTACGATCGTCGTGATGTTCGAGAAGCCATTGAGCGCGGCATTGACCAGGATCTTGTTGCAATTGTAGGGCTGAGGATCGAGGGCCAGCACGCGGCCTGTCGCGCCGACAGCCTGGCGGGCGAGCAGCGCATGGTACCCGACGTGGGCACCGACATCGATATAGGTGTCGCCTGGCCGCAGAAGCTTGCGAAACAGCGCTGACGTCTTCGGTTCCATGCCGCCGGTGATCAGAATGCCGATCTGCGGCCACTCCTGCGGGTCGAGCTGCATCAGGCAACCGTGATCCACCACGGAAACGCCGGGCACCATCAAACGCCGCAGGAACGTGGTGATCCGGTAGTGCCCGAGATAGCGCGGCAAATGAAGGGCCGCACGATAGACGCGGTACATCATGGCGAGGGTCCCATCCCCTGGGCGGCCCTCCCTTATAGGGACGCCGGTTGTGAAAGTCCGGGCCAGCACGGAAGATTGTGCATCGGCTGGATACCCGGGGACGGTGGCGCGGCACCGATGTAAACTGCGGCTGGCCGCTTGGGGGCGCGATGAACGCAAGGTCCGGGACGCGATGACTTTCTTGGTACGGACGCCGCTCGCTCTGCTCGCTGCTTTCATGCTGCCGGGCGCCGCCGTGGCACAGGGCGGCGGGGACGCGGCCTACATCAACGGTCGCTTGAGCGAGCTGCAGCGGACGCTGGCGGCCCTTTCCACCCAGCTCGAGCAGCTCAAGGCCCAGAACCAGCAGCTTCAGCAGCGGCTGGAGAAGATGCAGACCAGCTTCGGCCAGCGCATCGAGCGCCTGGAGAAGGCGCCCGCCCCCCAGCCCGGTTCCAAACCTGTTTCCAAGCCTGCTCCCAAGCCCGTGCCGCACTCGGGCAATCCAAAGCAGTAGGGTCCGCGAGGGTTCATGGCAAAGCACCGGATCTATACGACGAGCTTCGCAAGCGTCTATCCCCTCTATGTCGCCAAGGCGGAGAAGAAGGGGCGCACGAAATCCGAAGTCGATGAGATCGTTCGCTGGTTGACGGGATACGGCCCGAAGGAGCTGGCAGCCCAGCTGAAGAAGCAGACGGACTTCGAGACCTTCTTTGCAAAAGCGCCCCGGCTCAATCCATCGCGCGCGTTGATCAAAGGCGTGGTGTGTGGTGTCCGGGTGGAAGACATCGAGGAGCCGATCCTGCAGGAAATCCGCTATCTGGATAAATTGATCGATGAGCTGGCCAAGGGCAAAGAGATGGAGAAGATTCTGCGGAAGTAGAGAGGCAGGAGCAGGAAATGCAGACCTACAGGAAGACCCCCGAGGCACTGGCGAAGCTCTCGCCGGAGCAGTTTCGCGTCACGCAGGAAAGCGGCACCGAATACCCGGGCACCGGCGAACTCCTGCACAACAAGGAACCGGGTATCTATGTCGATGTCGTGTCGGGCGAGCCGCTATTCGCCTCGTCCGACAAGTACGAATCGGGATGCGGCTGGCCCAGTTTCACCAAGCCGATCGAGCCCGCCAATGTCGCCGAGCTGAAGGACGG
>JAUXST010000338.1 GCA_030679805.1 Reyranella sp.
GTCGGCCCGATGGTCGCTGCGATCGAAGCTGGCCATTCTGGTGGCCGCGGCGTTTCTGCCGGTGTTGGGACTTGCGGCCTGGGACGCCGATAGTGGCTTGCGGACGATGGAAAGCCAACGCGCCGCAGCCGTGACATCGGCGGCCGAGCTTGCGGTAGCGCGTCAGCGTGTGACGATCGAGAGCACTCGGCGTCTGCTGCCGGCGATCTGCTCGGATGCGGCGGTGTCGAAAAGCGCAAGCGCGGAGGCGACGCCTTCCGACACCACCGGCTGCGGGATATATCTCGACGGGATTCTGAAGACCTTTCCCGCCGAATATTCAGCCGCGCTGGTCACGGATGACAAGGGGATCGCGCGCTGCTCGAGTTCGGTGACGGTCGTCGGCATGAGCTTCGCCGACCGGGCGATATTCGCCCAGGTCCGTGACACCAAGGCATTTTCCATTGGAGCCCCGATTGCCAGCCGGGCGACGGGACTCGTCGTCATTCCCGTGGCACTGCCGGTTCTGCGTGGGAGTGAATTCGGCGGCATGTGCGCCATCGGCATTTCGCTCGCGAGTTTTGCCAACGCGGTTACCTCCGTACCGACGGAAGCTGGGATGACGGTGGCGCTAATTGATCGCAGCGGTGCTTCGATCGGGGCCAGTGTCGAGACGGCCCGGACCTTGCCTGCCGCTACCCGGGTCGCCGCGGCAATTGCCGGACGGCAGACTTTGTTCAAGGACTACGGCCAGGACGGAACGCTTTACGAGTTCAGCCTTCGCCCCTTGATGGGAAGTGCGATGTTTGTTGTCGCGGCCATGCCTGTGGAGCAGGGCTTCCTTGTCCTTGCGCGCGCCGGAAGCGGACTCGTTCTCTTGTTGTTGGCTCTTGTCGTGTCGCTTGCGGCGGTCTGGTTCGGTGCCGATCGCTGGTGCGTGCGGCCCTTGCGCTACATCCAGGATTTCGCCGGCAAGATCAGCCGCGGCGAAGTCGCGGACTTTGTGCCGCCGCGGCCCTGGACGCCCGAACTGACCGCGGTTGGCGAGGGCGTAACGACGATGGCCGCGGCGATCACGAGCCGGGAAGCCGAATTGAGGGCGGGCCTCGAGCAGCGCGATCACATGCTGCGTGAGATTCATCACCGGGTTAAGAACAACCTGCAGATGATCTCGAGCCTGCTCAACCTGCAGGCCGGCGAAATCCGCTCGCCGCGCATCCGTCGCTATTTCGGCGATGCCCAGAATCGCGTTCTCACTCTTTCGATCCTGCATCGACACCTCTATGAGCGAACCAGTTGGGCGTTGGTCGATTTCCAGCGATTCATCAGCGATCTGGTGCGGCAGATTTCGGTGGTGGGTAGCAACGACAAGCCCTCCGTGCCGCGCTTTCATATCCGCGCACCGATCATGGCGGTCGGGCCCGACACGGCCATTCCGGTGGGGCTGATCGTCACCGAGGCCGTGAGCGCCGCCTTGCGTCACGACTTCAGCGATGTCGCCACGCCCGAGATTCGGATCGAAGCGGCTGAAAGCAACGGACAGGTCACCTTCGTTATCGAGGACAACGGTCTGGATAGACATGGCAGCGCGATGCGGATGGGCGGGCGCGGTGTGTTCGGCCTGACCTTGATCCGGGGCCTGGCCGCGCAGCTCGGCGGCAACGTGACGGTAACGTCGGGAGACGGCGGCGGCACGCGAATTGCCCTCATCTTTCCGATGGCCACCGGGCAGGCCGCGGATGCCTAGCACATCGCTCGCCGGACGCTCGGTCGGCCTGATCGTCGGGTTGACGATTGCGGTGTTGATCGCGACGGGTGCGATGCTCGCCATTACCCATTCCAACTCGGCCGCCCGTCAGCAACGCCTTGTGGTCGGGAACTACGAGACCATGTCTTTGATGCGCGAGACCGTGATCGTGTTGCAGGGCGCCGAACTCGGCCAGCAAAGCTACCTTCTGACCGGCAATCCGACCACTCTCGAGCTTTACGAGCAAGCGCGCCTGCACATCGAGGCCAGCCTGCGCCAGCTCGAGGCGGCCGCCTCCATCGACCTGGAGGCGACGCGGCAGGCCAGGGATTTTCGCGGCCTCGCCATGGACAAGCTCGAATGGCTCGGGAGCACGCTGGCAGCGTATCAGCTCTACGGGCGCGACGCCGCCCTGGCGCTGGCCCGAACCGGCGCTCCCGGCGCGACCATGGAGCAGATTCGCCGCGTCGCCGACAAGTTCATCGAAGGCCAGAGACTTCTGCTGGCCCAGCGGCTTGCGACGCTGCGCTCGGAGCAGGACAAGTCCGATATCGCCGGCTTGCTTGTCATGGGAGGCGGTTTCGTATGCCTCATTGCCGGCATGGTGATCGTCATCGGCGGGGCCGGTCGACTGGAACGTGCGCAGCGCGAACTCATCGCGCGTTCAACCCTGCTTATGACGACCCTCGAGAGCTTGCGAGATCCCATCTTCGTGATCAACGCCGACGGCACAGTTGCGGCGTGGAACGAACCCTTCCTGCGGCTTGCAGGCTGGGATCCGGCCAGGCACGGCGCCTTGACGCGGGATCAGTTGCTTTCGGACCGATCGCCGTCGATGCGCGTCCTGCTTGCTCCGTTGAAGCTCGATGGCGATGCGCCGGAGCGGCCGTCGATCGCCCGCGTGTCGTATGAAGGCCGGGACTATGAGGTCTCGGCCGGCGAGATGTCGGGTGGCGGAGTGGTGGTGCGTTGCGTCGACATCACCGAGAAACTGCAGGACGAGGCGGCCCTCCGCCAGGGACAGAAAATGGAGGCGATTGGCCAGCTTACCGGCGGCATGGCGCACGACTTCAACAACATCCTTCAAGTCGTGCAGGCGAATCTCGAACTCATGAAGGCCGACGTCACCGCCGATCCCGAGATGCTTGCGCGTCTGCAGACCGCCATGGCGGCGGCGGAGCGGGGCGCACGACTGACCCACCAGCTCCTGGCCTTCGCCCGGCGTCAGCCGTTGGCGCCACAGGCGACCAATATCGCGCGGCTGTTGTCGGATCTCGCCGATCTGCTTCGCCAGTCGCTCGGTGAACGCGTCGTCATGGAGCTGGCGATCGCCGAAGATGCTTGGAATGCAAAAATCGATCCCGGCCAGCTCGAGAACGCGATCCTCAATCTGGCGATCAATGCGCGTGACGCCATGCCCGATGGCGGCACGGTGAGGGTCGAGGTGTCCAATGAGACCCTCGATCAGCGCTACGCGACACTGCATCCCGACGTGATTCCAGGCCCCTACGTTCTCGTCGCGGTGAGCGATACTGGCACGGGCATGCCTCCGGACGTTGCCGCGCAGGCGTTCGACCCATTCTTCACGACCAAGCGCGACGGCAAGGGCACAGGACTTGGGCTCAGCATGGTCTACGGTTTCGTCCGCCAGTCCAGTGGCCACATCCGCATCGACAGCGCCATCGGCCAGGGCACAAGCGTAAAGCTCTATCTTCCTCGGACTCTTGACGCGGTCGCGGGCAAGCCGCCGGACGCAACGACGACGCCGACCGGCAGGGAGCGTATTCTGGTGGTCGAAGACCACGACGACGTGAGGCTCGCGGTTGTCGACATGCTAAAGGGCTGGGGCTATCGGGTGACGCCTGCCGAGAACGCCGATGCTGCGGTCGTATTGCTGAACGAGGGCGCCGAGTTCGACCTTCTGTTCACCGATATCGTGATGCCCGGCACGACGCCGGTCATGGAGATGGTGCGGCTGGCGCAGCGTCTGCAGCCTGACATCGCCGTCCTGCTCACCTCCGGCTACGCCAGGGATCTGATTCCCGAACAGGGCTATACGGATTATTCAATGGTCGCCAAGCCTTATGGCAGCAGCGTGCTGGCGGCCAGGATACGAGGCGTGCTGGCCGCGCGCCGGACGCAGCCGCAGCCAAAGCCGCAGCCGCCGGCAGTACCGTCCCAGGATGCGTCCACCAACGGGTCGCCTCGTCGCGTTCTGCTGGTCGAGGACGAGGTCCTTCTCCGCATGTCGGTTTCCGACATGCTGGAGCGTCTTGGCTGCTCGGTCGAGAGTGTCGGCAGTGCGGAACAGGCCCTCGAAGTGCTGGCGCGGGACGAATCGTTCGACCTGTTGCTGACCGACCTCGGGTTGCCGGGGATAAGCGGCGAGGAACTCGCCGCGGAAGTGGGCCGGCGGTATTGCAAATTGCCGGTGGTCATCGCCAGCGGCTACGGCCGGCCCGAGGGGCAGCCGGACGGCCGGCAGTTTATCACCAAGCCCTATTCCTCGGTCGACCTGCAGCAGGCCCTCGACCATGCCGCCCGGACCGCCGACGGCGGCTGAGACCCGCCGGGCCCTGCCCACCCTTCCGCTGCAACCCTTCCTGACGTCGGGCGTTGGTTTGACGTGAGACCAGCGGAGGGCTCGAGATGAATTTTACCGTTCCCCCCCCCAGGACGTCGCGCAGCGAAGTCCGGGACCGCACCATCAATCAGCTGCCGGAAGGCGAGTTGCTCGACCTCTTCGTGGCGGTGCTGATCATCGTACCGATCGCCGTCTTCGTGCGGTTCCTCTGAGGCAACCTCGGAAGACCGGGGCCGTTCATAAGCCATCAGCCATTCGCCAACAGCGACAGGAGAATAATATGCGCTCACTTTCGATTCTGGCCATCTGCCTGGCGGCGGCTTCGGCCGCGCTGCCGGTTGCCGTTCATGCCCAGACGAACAGCCAAACCACGACGCAGGGCGATGCCAAGACGATATGGGAGAAGATCAAGGGCAGCTGGACCCAAAGCAAGGGCGCCGTGAAGGAGCAGTGGGGCAAATTGACGGATGACGATCTGTTGGCGATCGAGGGGCGGCGCGATCAGCTCGTCGGCAAGATCCAGACCCGCTACGGAATCTCCCACGAGGAGGCCGAGGCCCAGGTCAGCGGCTGGGAGACGCGCCGCGCGCGCGACATGTAGTCGACGGGCCGTCCCTGCTCGAAGGATGATGTCGATGCAACGGGCAAGTCGTCTTGCAGCAACTACGACGGTCGCGATGCTGGCCGGTGTCCTTGCCATGTCGGCGTTCGCCCAGACGTCGGCGTTCGCTCAGACAGCGACTGCAGGCACACCGATCGAGTTTCGCGATCCCAAGACCGGCAAGGTCTGGACCCCGTACAATGTGAGCCAGGACGACAAGTTGGCGCCCCGAACCGCGACGTCGGTGCAGGACAAGGCCTTCGATCCCCAGAGTCAGCGCGCCGTCGTCGAAGGCGTGACGGTACAACGGCCGCGAGCCCAGTTGATGGGGATGTTGCATGTCACCGCGGGGCCAGGCGTGCCGCTCGTCACGCTCGACGGCGCTTCCCTGCAGGCCATACCCGGCGAACGATGGCTTACTGCCCTGTATGTGACCAACAACAGCGCTACCACGGTAGATACCATCGTCGGATGCCTGTTCACCAACGCTGACCGCAAGGTCGAGGATACGCGTGTGATCGTTCCGCCGGCAGGTCCGGGAGAACGGCTGGCGCTGCAGGTATACGGTCCGCGCGTAGACATGTTCGTCGATCGCGTCACCTGCCAAATCATCTCGCCGACCTAGAGGCACCGCGAGAGCAATTTGCTCACCCCCGAAAAGTCGCTACGGTCAGCCTTTGGACTGAAGGGGGCGTGGATGCGTGGCAGTGATTTCGGACGTCGGGCGGCATTGGCGGGTGGCGTGGCGTTGGCGGGGCTGTCGCTCGTCCGGCCGAGAGAGGTTCGCGCCGCGAAAGCGCTGACCGTCGTGCTGGAATCCGAGGTCACGATCCTCGATCCGCACGCCACCACGGTGAACATCACCCGGACGTTCGCGCTGCATGTGTTCGATACGCTGTTCGCCATGAACGAGGCCGGCGAGATCAAGCCGCAGATGGTCGACACCTGGCAAAGCAGCGCCGACAAACTCACCTGGACCTTCGTTCTGCGTGACGGACTGAAATGGCATGACGGCGCGCCGGTGACGGCGGCGGACTGCGTTGCCTCGCTCAAGCGCTGGGGCGGACGCGACGCGCTGGGCAAGATGTTGCTGGCCGCCACGGTGTCGCTCGATGCCGTCGATGCGAAGACATTCAAGCTCGTCCTCAAGGAGCCGTTCCCACTGTTACTCGACGTGCTGGGCAAGCCGAACGCCCCGCTGCCGGTGATGATGCCGGAACGACTCGCCGCCACGCCGAGCGATCAGCGCATTGCCGAGCCGATCGGCTCGGGGCCGTTCCGCTTCGTGAAGAGCGAGTGGCGGCCGGGCAATGCGATGGTGCTGGAGCGCAATCCCGACTACGTGCCGCGCAAGGAGAAGCCCGACTTCCTGGCCGGCGGCAAGAACGTGAAGATCGACCGCCTCGTGCTGCGCGTCATGCCCGACCAGTCGACCGGCGCCAACGCGCTGATGGTGGGCGAGGTCGACTACATGCAATACCTGCCGTTCGACATGCTGCCGCTCCTCGAGAAGGAGCGCGGCGTGAAGCTCATGGGGCTGGGTGGCCTGCACCAATTCCAAGGCAACTTCCGCCTCAACCATGCAGCACCCCCGTTCGACAATCCGGCGGTGCGACGCGTGCTGTGGAAGCTCGCCGACCAGGATGCGACGCTCACGGCGATCGGCGTGCCGGACCGCTACCGCGCGAAGTCGTGCCCGTCGTTCTGGATGTGCGGCACACCGCTCAGCACCGATGCCGGATCGGCCATCGCCAAGGTCGACCTGGCTGCCGCCCGTGCCGAGTTGAAGGCGTCCGGTTACAAGGGCGAGCCGGTGATCATCCTCGAGGTCGCGGGCTCGATCAGCCAGACCGCGGCGCGCTTGCTCGCACAAAATATGCGCGACGTGGGCTTCACCGTCGAGGAGCAGCCGCGTGACTGGCCGACTATTCTGGCCCGTCGAGCAAAGAAGGAGGGCTGGTCGATGTTCCCGGTCTACTCCAATGGCACCGACATGTTCTCGCCGCTGACGCATTTCTATATCGCGGCAAGTTGCAACGATTTCCCGGGCTGGTCGTGCGATGTGCGCATCCCCAAGCTGCTGAAGGCTTTTACACAGGCCGCGACGCTCGAGGATCGCAAGCGGATCGCCGCCGAGATCCAGGTCATCGCCTACGAACTCGTGCCGTCGGTGATGTGGGGCCAGTTCAGCATCGCGTCGGGCTACCGCAGCGACCTCAAGGGCATGATCCAGTCGTCGTACCCGATGTTCTGGGAGGTCGATCGCTGATGCCGGAGGTGAGGCACGACGAGGCGCTGGGCCGCTACGAGCTCGAAACCGAACACGGGCTGGCGATCGCCGTCTATCGCCAGCAGGGCGATCGCCTGGTCTTTACCCATACGGAAGTGCCGCCGGCGGACGAGGGCAGGGGCATCGGCTCGCAGCTGGTCCGCGCCGCGCTGGATGATGGCCGCAAGCGCGGTTTCAAGATCGTGCCGGCGTGCAGCTTCGTGGTGGCCTTCGTGCGCCGGCATCCAGAATACGACGATGCCCGCAATCAGGAAGCCTGAACGGACCGCACGACGAGAAACGCAACGAGGGTCGCCGCCGCCGTTGCGGCGGCTCCCCACACGAGATCGACCAGGCTGAGCGCCATCGACCAGCCGCGCAGGGTGGCGAGGTTGGTGATGTCGTAGGCAGCGTAGACGCAGAAGCCGAACAGCGCGCCGTAGAGCACGGCTGCGCTCCAGGTGCCGGCGGCCACCGCGGGCGGCACGGCAAACACGGCGATGCCGGCGGCATGGATTAGGTAGAACAGGATCGCCACCGACCACAGCGGCCGGTCGAGCAGCAGCTTGCCCAGGCGGGCCTTGTAGAACTCGCGACTGACCACGCCCAGCCACAGGGCGTCGAGAACGGCCAATGCCGCAAGGGCCGCGAGATAGCCGACCACGAGTGATTTCATCGGCCGCACTGTAGCCCGATCATGCCGCCACCGCACAATGAACGTCCCGGAACCCGCCGGGTTGCGCCACGTTGTGCCAACAGCCTCCGGCGTCGCGAGGCCATCGATGGGAGAGAGTTATGCTGTACTGGGCGCTGATGTTTCTCGTGATCGCACTGGTGGCCGGCGTCTTCGGTTTCGGCGGGATCGCGTCGACGGCAACGGGCATGGCACAGATCCTGTTCGTGATCGCCATCATCATGTTCGTGGTCAGCCTCTTTGCCGGCCTCATACGGCGAAATCTCTGAGCGCTCAGGCGCGCGTCGCCTCGAAGTGCCGGCGGAGTTCTTCGCGCACCGCGTTGCCGGCGTCGCGGTCCCAGCAGTTGATGATCGCCAAACGAAATCCGCCGGGCGGCATGGCGTGGCGGCCGGGCGCGACCTCCTCGTGGAAGGTGATCTGCAGGCTAGAGATGCCGGGCAGACTGGCGACCGCCTTCTGCAGCGCCTGTGGCGGGTGGCGATGGTGCGCGCCGTGCGGGGCGAACAATACGACGCTGTAGCCCGTGCGCCGGCTCGAATCGTCGAACCGCCATTCGCCCGCGGCATAGAGACGGATCAACGCCTCGACCCAGCCCTTGCCGTAGAGATCGGGCCACTGGTCGGCGAAGCGTAGGTGGACCTCGATGATGCGCCCGCCGATGGTCTCGAGATTGACCATGCCGGTGTAGCCCACGAGATGGTGGCGGCACCAGGCGCCGCACCATTCCTCGACCGCGGGTGCGGGCCGGGCATGTATTTTCCAATGGTCGAAGGTCCCATCGCCGCTGGCCTCGCCGCTGGCGTGACGCCACCAACGGGGAACGCCGTCGACGACGGCCACATCGCTGCTGACGTGATCGCCTTCGAGCAGGATACTCCACATGTGGCCGGGCCGGTAGGCCTCGGCATAGTCGGCCTCCGAGCGGAGCACCCGGCTGCCGACTCCCATGCCCTTGAGATTGTAGATCGGCTTGGAGAATACCGGATAGCGGATGGGCGCGACGCCGTGCGGGGCGGCATCGAGGCCCTGGCTCGCCGCCACCGCGAGCTTGTCGTAGACCCAGCGGTGCGCCGGGTTCCATGTCCAGGCGTCGCTGTCCTCAGTCGGAATGAAGATGTCTTCGGGGCACTTCGCACTCCCGAAATATTGAGTGCGCCACGGGTCGATCTCGCAAATCGGCACTTGCGTCCCTCTGGTGGACAGGCGGAGGCTGTCAACAGTGGGTGCGCGACGGGCGCATTGCAACCGGCTATCGTCGATGGGCGTTGCGTGCGGTGCGGAGGTGTCGTGTCGAATAAGGTAGCGCAAGCCGTCCAGAGCGGGGCCGTGGAGTCCGTTGCGCGTTTCCTGGCGGTTCGCCGCCAGACCGAGCAGCTGGTCGCGCCCCTGTCGGCCGAGGACCAGACCGTGCAGTCGATGCCGGATGCCAGCCCGACCAAGTGGCACCTGGCGCATACGACTTGGTTCTTCGAGACGTTCGTGCTGCGCCCTCACGCGCCCGGCTATCGCGTATTCGATCCAGCCTACGAATACCTGTTCAACTCCTACTACGAGGCCGTCGGTCCACGGCACCCGCGGCCGCAGCGCGGTCTGGTCTCGCGCCCCGGCGTCGCCGAGATCACGGCCTATCGCCGCCATGTCTCGGACGCCATGGCACAGCTGCTCGGGCGAGGTGCCGGCGACATCGAGACCCTGGTCGAACTGGGTCTGCATCACGAGCAGCAGCATCAGGAACTGATCCTGATGGATGCCAAGCACATGCTGTCGCTTAATCCCCAGCGGCCGGCCTACCGGCCGGCCCCGCACGCCGTGGTGTCCGAGGCCGCGGCGCTCGCGTGGACCGCGTTCGAGGGTGGGCTGGTCGAGATCGGACACGATGGCCAAGGCGGGGGCCAGGGCAGGGGCCAGGGCTTCGCCTTCGACAACGAGGGCCCGCGCCATCGCGTCTGGCTGGAGCCGTTTGTGCTGGCGTCGCGGCCGACCAACTGCGCCGAGTATCTGGCCTTCATCGAGGACGGCGGTTACCGCCGGCCGGAATTCTGGCTGTCGGCCGGCTGGGACTGTGTCGGCCAGCGCGGCTGGGAGGCGCCGCTCTACTGGGAGAGGAGGGACGGGCGCTGGCAGGTGTTCACGCTCTCCGGCCTGCGCGCGCTGCAGCCTTCCGAACCGGTGTGCCATGTGAGCGCCTACGAGGCCGCAGCCTTCGCCAAGTGGGCAGGCAAGCGCCTGCCGCGCGAGGCCGAATGGGAGACCGGCGCCACGGCACTGCAGGGCATCGGCGAGGCCTGGGAATGGACGGCCAGTCCCTACGTCGCCTATCCCGGCTATCGCGAGCCGCCGGGCGCGATCGGCGAGTACAACGGCAAGTTCATGGCCAACCAGATGGTCCTGCGGGGTGGTTGCAGTGCCACGCCAGCGAACCACATACGCACGACCTATCGCAACTTCTTCCCACCGGATGCGCGATGGATGTTCGGCGGCATTCGCCTGGCGGAGGACCTGCGATGAACGTTTCCCTGCCCGTTCTGGATCGCGTCGAAGCCGGCGACCGCGAGGAATTCCGCGAGGCCGTCCTGGCTGGCCTGTCGCGCACGCCGCGCGCCATTCCGCCGAAGTTCCTCTACGACGCGCGCGGCTCCGAACTGTTCGATGCCATCTGCGAGCTGCCGGAATATTACCTTACCCGCACCGAGACCGGCATCCTGGCCGACTGCACGCCCGAGCTGGCGCGGCTGGCCGGGCCGGGCTGCGCCCTGGTCGAGTTCGGCAGTGGCTCCAGCGTCAAGACGCGGCTGCTGCTCGACGCCATGCCCAACCTCGCGGCCTACGTGCCGATCGACATCTCGCGCCATCATCTCGACGCCACGGCCGCCCGGCTGCGCCGCGACTATCCCGGGCTGCGCGTCGAGCCAGTGTGCGCCGACTACATGGCGCTGGAGGCTCTGCCGGCCGACGTGAACGGCGCGCCGCGTCTCGGCTTCTTTCCCGGCTCCACCATCGGCAACCTCGAGCCGCACGAGGCGACGGCCTTCCTGCGCCGCGCCCGCACCCTGCTGGGCGACCGCGGCGCGATGGTGCTGGGCGTCGATCTCAGGAAGGTGCCGCAGCGCCTGCACGATGCCTACAACGACTCCGCCGGCGTCACCGCTGCCTTCACGCTCAATCTGCTCCGGCGCATGAACCGCGAACTCGACGCCACCTTCGACCTGGCGCGCTTTGCCCATGACGCCTTCTACAATCCGCTCGAGGGCCGCATCGAAATCTACTTCCGCAGCCTCGCGGTCCAGTCCGTCGCCGTCGCCGGCCGTATCTTCACCTTTGCCGAGGGCGAGCGCGTCCACACCGAGTATTCCTACAAGTACGATGATGCCGGCATCGCGGCACTGGCCAAGAGCGCCGGCTTCACCATCGACCGAACCTGGACTGATCCCGCCCGCCTCTTCGCCGTCGTCTACCTGGAGACCGCCCCTTAGGCCCGCCTCCCAAACAGGGAGCCCGCCCCCGGGTGTCTCCCCGGGAGCGGGCTTGGATGGCCGGGCGGGGAGGATTGTACGTCGCCGGGTGGGGGGCAGAGGCGACGCGGGATGACCCGACCATCTTTCCTCAACGACGTGACGGCTGTGGAGGTTGCAGGCGCCGCTCGCGAAAATGACGCCTCCCTAAGTGCCTGATTTCATGGACTCAATGACCGCCAGCCGGCCGCTGAGTTCCTTGTGCAGGACGTCGTCGCGGAGGCGGGGCAGCATTTTTCGGATCGCGTCGGCGTCCGCCCTGTCGAGTTCTCTCATGAAAGCCGAAATCTCCGCCCGGGTCGCGAAGCCCATATAGGCGTCGTCGGCCTCGTGGGCGAGGCAGGCGGGAGAACTCGTCTCTTTCGGCTCGTCGATCAAGCCGGATGCCACCAGCGACCGGCCAGCACCACGCCGGCCGAGAGCATCCGTTTATCGCCGATCATGCGCTCGCCGATCGAATCGGCGTAGTCGTACGTGCCGCTCGCCACATCGATCACGGTCGCCTCGCCGATGCTGCCGACTTTCAGCGTGCCGAGGTCCGGCCGCTTGATGGCGGCTGCGGCGTTCGACGTCGCAAGCTTGATCACGGTCGGCAGGTCGACGCCGAGGCAAAGGAACTTCGACATGGTGGTCAGCAGATCGAAGGCCGGGCCCTCGATCGAGATCACGTGCACGTCGGAAGAAATCACGTCGGGCAGGAAGCCCGCCGCCAGCATCTTCTTCGTCGTGCCGAAGCCGAAGGAGCCGCCGCCGTGGCCGATGTCGAAGATCACGCCGCGGGCGCGCGCCGCCAGGATTTCATCGCGGACGCGACCGTCGGCGCGCACCGGCGCATTGGGGAAGGGGCGGAAGCAGTGGGTGAGGATGTCGCCCGGCCGCAGCCGGCTCACCACCTCATGGCGCGACGGCGGCGGCGCGTCGAGATGGGCCATCAGCGGCAGGCCGGTCTCCTCGGCGACGTCGAGGGCGATGTCGAGCGGCATGATGCCGGAATCGCCGCTGGCAGACTTGCCGACGCGCACTTTTATGCCCAGCACCAGGTCCTTGTTCTCCAGCGCCACGCGCACGGCCTCGCGCGGATCGAGCAGGCGCATGTCGGCGCTCTCGCCCACCATCACCGTCTTGGAGAAGGCGAAGATGCCGGGGAAGGAGATGTTGAGGTAGGGCAGGATGCGAACGGGCGAGGGCTCGATCACATGCTTGCGGAAACCGTGGAAGTTGCCGGGGCCGGCGCTGCCGGCATCGATGGAGGTGGTGACGCCGCCGGTGCGCGCCAGCAGCTCGGCCTCGACACCCAAGGAGGTACCGCCCCAGTAGACATGGGTGTGCAGGTCGATCAGGCCGGGCGAGACGATCTTGCCCGCGACGTCGCGCGTGTCCTTGGCCGACAGATTGTCACCGATGGCCGAGACCTTGCCGCCCGAGAAGGCGATGTCGGTCACCTTGTCGAGCCCTTGCGAGGGATCGACAACCCGCCCGCCTTTGAGAACCAGATCGTTCATGTCACCGTCCACCGCTGATGCGCATTCCTGGGCCCGAGTCACTGGGACACCGGTCT
>JAUXST010000340.1 GCA_030679805.1 Reyranella sp.
TTCCAGCCCGACAGCGGGTAGTGGACGATGTGGCACTTGGGGCCGGCCCACAAAGTGGCGGCGTTCCAGCGCAGATCCTCCGGCATCTGCTCGAGCGGAATCACCGAGCGATAGGTGGTGTGGCCCGAGACACGCGGCGCGCCATCGCCTGCCACCTGGCCACGGACGTGGGACCATAGGCCGTCGGCGCCGATCAGGGCGCTGCCTTTCGCGACCGTGCCGTCCCCGAGTCTGGCCGTGACGCTGTTTCCATCCTGGTCGTAGCTCACGACCTCGCTGTGGGTGCGAAGCTCGATCAGCGCGTGATCGTTGCAAGCCTTCAGCAATACGCCGTGCAAGTCGCCGCGATGGACCACGGCGTAGGGATTGCCGAAGCGGGCGCGGAATTTATCGCCGAGGTCGATATGGGCGATCTCGCCATCGGCGAAGGCATCCATCAGGCGGAGTTTATCAATATAGACCGCCATCGCGCGGGACGCCTCGCCCACGCCCAGGCGATCGAAGCAGTGAAAGGCATTGGGGCCGATCTGGATGCCGGCGCCGATCTCGCCGAGCTTCGAGGCCTTCTCCAGCACCAACGAGGCGATGCCCTTCTGGGCCAGCGCAAGGGCTGCGGCCAAGCCGCCGATGCCGCCGCCGGCGATCAGGATCCTATCTTGGTCCACCGATGACCTTTTCGTCATGCAGCCGGGCGATCTCGTGGTCCGGCAAGCCGAGGATAGCGGAAAGAATCTCGTCCGTATGCTGGCCCAGGGTCGGGGCGATGCGGGGCACCTCGCGCGGCACCGCACCGAACTGCAGCGGCGAGGCCGCCACTGGGTAGCGGCCGATGCCGGGCTGGTCGAGCACCGTGAACATCGGGTTGTCATGCACGGCGTCCTTGTCGGCTGCCAGCTCACGGAAGGTCTGGTAAGGCGCCCACAGCGCGCCGGCCTTCCTCAGGGCGGCGCCCACGTCGGCGGCGGTGTGGGCCGCCACCCACGGTTCGATCACGGCGCAGAGCTGCGCGCGTGCGGTCCACCGCCCGGCATCGGTCTTGAGGTCGACGCCGGCTTCGGTCTCGATCCGCTTGAAGGCCGCGGCAAAGCCACCCGCCGCCGCCAGCGCATCGACGTGACGGTCGGAGAAGATGCAGATCATGACGAAGCGGCCGTCGCTGGCCCTGAAATCGCGGCCGAAGGTGCCGAAGATCTCGTTGCCGTAGCGCGGCCGGTCGACCTCGTTCACGACCGCCTCGCCGAGGTAGCCGAGCGCCGACGTCGCCGCGAGCGCCATGTCCTGCAGCGGCAGCACGATCCGCTGTCCCTGTCCCGTCATCCGCCGATGCCGCTCGGCGGCCAGGATCGCCATGGCGCCGGCATAGGCGGTGGCGAGGTCCCACGGCGGCGCCACGGCATTGACCGGGCCCGCGTGGCCGACCGGCCCGGTGACCATGGGAAAGCCGGTGACGGCGTTCACCGTGTAGTCGACATGGGCCGAA
>JAUXST010000355.1 GCA_030679805.1 Reyranella sp.
GCAGGCCGAGGAGCGCAAGAAGCTCGCCGACGCCAAGGTGAAGGCCGCGGTCGAACAGGCAAACGCCGGCACCGATCTGGCCACCATCGCGAAGGATCTCGGTACCGAGATGCGGACGGCCAAGGCGGTGACCCGCTTCGAGGCCGATGCCGGCAACTATCTCAGCCAGCCGGTGGTCGTCGAACTCTTCAAGCTCGCGCCGGGCAAGACCCAAGCCGTGCGTACCGGCGAAGGCAGCGTCATCGTCCGCGTCAAGCAGGTCGAGCCTCCCGACCTGACCAAGGACAAGGAAGCCCTCGACCGTTTCGGCAAGCAGCTCGATACCATGATGGCAAACGATCTCATTCTCGAACTCGTCGCCGCGCTCCGCGCCAAATACGGCGTCACGGTCGACGAAGCCAACTTCGCGGCAGCGTTCCGCCCACAGCAGCAGTAGCACGCCATGTCGATTTCTCCCGACTTCGACGGCTTCGCGGCGCGTTACGACGCCGGCACACCGCAAGTCGTCTCGACCACGCTGGTCGCCGACCTGGACACGCCGGTTTCGGCCTATCTGAAGCTTGCCGACGGCCGCGCCAACTCCTTCCTGCTCGAGTCGGTCGAAGGCGGTTCCGTGCGTGGCCGCTACTCGATCATCGGCCTCAAGCCCGACGTCATTTGGCGCTGCGCCAAGGGCAAGGCCGAAATCAACCGCCATGCCCGCAGCGACGCACAGGCCTTCGAGCCGCTGGACGGCCGGCCGCTCGAAACGCTGCGCCTGCTGATCCGAGAATGCCAGATGGAATTGCCGTCCGGCCTGCCGCCGATGGCCTCCGGCCTGTTCGGCTTCCTGGGCTACGACATGGTCCGCGACATGGAGCGGCTGCCCGACGAGAACCCCGACCCGATCGGCTTGCCCGATGCGATCATGGTGCGGCCGACCTTAATCTGCATCTTCGACCGCCTCGAGGACAACGTCACCCTCGTGACGCCCGCCTGGCCGCAACCGGGCATCAGCGCCCGCGCGGCCTACGAGGCGGCGCAGGAGCGACTGGCCGATGCGGTGTCGGACTTCGAGCGCGCGCTTCCCTTGCGTGGCGACGATGCCGCCGCCCTCGACGCCCTGCCCGAGCCGCAGGCCAACATGTCGAAGGACGACTTCAAGCGTATGGTCGAGACCTGCAAGGAGTACATCCGCGCGGGCGACGCCTTCCAGATCGTGCCCTCGCAGCGCTTCTCGTTGCCTTTCAAGCTGCCGCCGCTGTCGCTCTACCGGTCGCTGCGCCGCATCAATCCCTCGCCGTTCCTGATCTTCTTCGACTACGGCGACTTCACCATCGTGGGCTCCAGCCCCGAGATCCTGGTCCGCCTGCGCGACAACACCGTCACCATCCGCCCGCTCGCCGGCACGATCCGCCGCGGCGCCACGCCGGAGGAAGACAAGCAACTGGCCGACAAGCTGCTCGCCGACCCCAAGGAGCACGCCGAGCATCTGATGCTGCTCGATCTCGCGCGCAACGACGTCGGCCGCGTCTCCAAACTAGGCTCGGTGCGCGTCGTCGAGCAGTTCACCATCGAGAAGTACAGCCACCTGCAGCACATCTCGAGCCACGTCGAGGGCACTCTGGAAGACGGGCTGGATGCCATCGACGCCCTGAAGGCGGGCTTCCCCGCCGGCACGCTGTCGGGCGCGCCCAAGGTCCGCGCCATGGAGATCATCGACGAGGTCGAGCCTGTGCGTCGCGGCATCTATGCCGGCTGCGCCGGCTACTTCGCGGCCAACGGCTCGATGGACACCTGCATCATGCTGCGCACGGCCTTCGTGAAGGATCAGGTCATGTACGTGCAGGCCGGCGTGGGCGTCGTGGCCGATTCAGACCTCGAGGCCGAGTACCAGGAGAGCGTGCTGAAGGCGCTTGGCCTGGTTCGCGCGGCGGAAGAGGCCGTGCGTTTCGCCAGCTCGCGGCAGTGGAACGCCGGCAACACGCGGCGTTGAGCCGACGGCACGAAGCGCGATAGGCTCCTCCCAACGGAGGAGACCTCATGTCGGAATGGCAAAAGCGCTACCAGCGACTCGTTTTCGATCGCCCGCATCCCAAGGTGCTGCGGGTGACGATGAACCGCCCCGAGAAATACAACGCCACCGACGCGATCATGCATCGCGAACTGGTCGACGTGTGGCGCGACATCGACGGCGACGACACGGTCAACTGCGTGATCATCCAGGGCGCTGGCGGCAAAGTCTTCTCAGCCGGTGGTGATTTCGACCTGATCGAAAATAATATAAAGGACTACAATGCGCTGCTGCGGACCTGGAAAGAAGCGCGCGACATCGTCTACAATGTCATCAACTGCTCCAAGCCGATCGTCAGCACCATGCGCGGCCCGGCGGTTGGCGCGGGCCTCGTCGCCGGCATCCTGGCCGATGTCTCGATCGCCTCGAAGAAGGCCAAGATCATCGACGGGCACACCCGCCTCGGCGTCGCCGCTGGCGACCATGCCTGCATTGTGTGGCCGCTGCTCTGCGGCATGGCCAAGGCCAAGTACTACCTCCTGCTCTGCGAAGCCATCGACGGTGAGGAGGCCGAGCGCATCGGCCTGGTCTCGCTCTGTGTCGAGGACGACCAGCTCGAAGCCAAGGGCCTCGAAGTCGCCACCAAGCTCGCCGAGGGCGCGCAGACTTCTATCCGCTTCACCAAGTATGCGCTCAACAACTGGCTGCGCATGATGGGCCCGACCTTCGACACATCGACGGCGTTGGAAATGCTGGGCTTCCTCGGTCCCGAAGTGAAGGAAGGCCTCGCCTCGCACCTCGAGAAGCGCAAGCCCAAGTTCGACCCCTACTCGCCTCTGTGAGGAACGATCCATGCGCGGACTCGACGGAAAGAACGTCATCGTCACCGGCGGCGGCGCCATCGGCAGCGCCATCTGCCGCCGCTTCGCGGGCTACGGCGCGAAGGTCGGCGTCTTCGACAAGAACCTTGACGGCGCGGAGAAGGTCGCGGCCGAGATCAGCGGCTTTGCATCAGGCGTCGACATTGCCGACTACGAAGCGGTCGGCAAGGCGATCGCCGAATTCGAGGCGAAGACAGGACCGACTGACATCCTGGTGAATAACGCCGGCTGGGACCGTTTCGCCAACTTCGTCGATACCACCCCTGACCTCTGGGACCAGCTCATCGCCATCAACCTGCGCGGCCCGCTCAACATGAGCCACTTCGTGCTGAAGACCATGGTGGCGCGGGGCAGCGGCCGCATCGTCAACATCGCCTCGGACGCGGGCCGCGTCGGCTCCTCGCAGGAAGCCGTCTACTCGGCCTGCAAGGGCGGCATCATCGCCTTCACCAAGACGGTGGCGCGCGAAGTGGCGCGCCTGGGCATCACGCTGAACGCCGTCTGCCCCGGCCCGACCGACACGCCGCTGCTGGCCGCCGTGGCGGGCAACGACGAACGTGGCCAGAAGGTCCGGGCAGCCCTCGTGAGCGCCATCCCGATGAAGCGCGTCGGCCAGCCCGAGGACATTCCCGGCGCCGTCTGCTTCCTCGCCAGCGACGATGCCGCCTTCATCACCGGCCAGACGATCAGCGTGTCGGGCGGCCTCACCATGCATGGCTAACGGAGGACCGACATGAGCGAACTCTGGATCCAGCCGAGCGGCGGCGCGCTGGCCGCCGACGTCCACGGCGTCGACCTGTCGAAGCCCATCAGCGACGCCGCCTTCGCCCAGATCGCCGAGGCCTGGGCCCAGCATCTCGTGCTGCGTTTCTCCGGCCAGAAGCTCGACGACCCGACCCTGATGAAATTCAGCGCCCGCTTCGGCGACCTCGACCGCGTGCCGATCGCCGCGGCAAGCCTCGACCGCGCCAACTCGGGTGTCGTCCCGGAGGCCGTGGACTGGGTGGCGGTGATCGCCAGCGTCAAGAAGGACGGCAAGGCGGTGGGCAGCCTCGGCAGCTACGAACTCGTCTGGCACACCGACATGTCCTACAACCCGTTGCCGCCACGCGCCTCCCTGCTCTATGCGCTCGAAGTGCCGCCGGACGGCGGCAACACCGGCTTCCTCAACATGTACGCCGCCTACGAGACTCTGCCGGACGCGCTGAAGCGCGCTATCGAGGGCAAAAGCTGCATCCACGATTCCAGCCGCAACTCGGCCGGCGAACTGCGCAAGGGCTTCCAGCGCACCATCGACGTGCGCCAGACGCCGGGCGCCGTCCATCCCCTCGTCCGCCTGCATCCCACCACGAAGCGCAAGGCGCTGTTCCTCGGCCGCCGCCCCGGCGCCTACATCCATGGTCTCTCCGTCGAGGACAGCGAGAGCCTTCTCGACGCCGTATGGACCCACGCCACCCAGGAGCGTTTCGCCTGGTACCAGAAGTGGCGCGCCGGCGACTTGGTGATGTGGGACAACCGTTGCGTCATGCACCGCCGCGACGCCTTCGACGAGAACCTGCGCCGGCT
>JAUXST010000359.1 GCA_030679805.1 Reyranella sp.
CGGTTTCCGTCGAGCGACGGCCGCGTCCATTTCAAGCCCGATTGGGCAGCGGTCGGGCCATACCATGCCGGGATGAAGCCGTTGCCCGACCATCTGCAGAACTACGACCGCGAAACGACGGACCTGCCGTTTCGGCTCGTCGTGCCGCCGGCGCGCGGCTTCCTCAACACGACCTTCACCGAGACGCCGGGCTCGGTCGCTCGCGAGGGCGAGCCGCGGGCGTTGATCCATACCGACGACGCCGCGCGCCTCGGCCTCGCGGAGGGCGCGATGGTCCGCCTCGGCAATGGGCGCGGCGAGGTGACGGTGCGCGCCCGTCCCGTGCCCACGGCCCGGCCGGGCGTGGTGGTGGTCGAAGGCAACTGGCCGAGCGATTCCTATCCGGGACGCGTGGGCGTCAATGTCCTGATCGGCGCCGACCCGGTGCCGCCCAATGGCGGCGTGGCCTTCCACGACACCGCGATCTGGATGCGGGCGGCTTAGGGCGCCTGCCCGCCGTTGTGCGGCAACCGCTACTCGGCGGCTTGCTTGCCCAGGCCCTTCGGCACCTGCGCGGCCGCGGCGCTGACGCGCGGGTTGGAGGTGACCTTGAGAGCCTCGGCGGCGTCCTTGTTCTCCAGGATCTTGGCCATGATAGCCTGGCCGGCGCGGTCGAAGACGGCGCGGTTTTCCTGGAGGTACTTCTGCGACTCGCGCAGCTTGGTGACATAGCCGTTGATCTCGGGGATGACGTAGCGCGCCACCATGTCCCAGCTGCGGAAGGTGTTCTCCGGATTGGCCCAGTCGTGCACGAAGCCGACGCAGGTCCCGAAGCCGCCGCTCTGGGCGACCACGCCCTTGATCATCTCAACGAGATCGTCCGGCGTGCCGATGACGGCAGCCGAGCCTTCGCCCGAGATGTGCTCGACGGCCTCGTCCGGCGACTTGTAGGCGACCGAGCCCGGCCGCATCAGCGTGCCGTGGATGTACTCGTTGTGCCAGCGCATCAACCCGTGACGCGCCTCCTCGCGCGCCTTCTCGCGGGTCTCGGCGATGTGCCAGTTGAGCAGCACGCGCCAGTTCCTGCGGTCGACCGTGGTGCCGGCCTTCTTGGCGGCGGTCTCGGCGAAGCCCCATTGCGTCGGCAGCGCCGTCAGC
>JAUXST010000369.1 GCA_030679805.1 Reyranella sp.
AGACGGTACTCGACTGGGACAAGCTCGCCATCAGCGCCCGCACGGTGTGGGAGCTGTTTCCGGCCATGCGTGCCGCCCCCAGCGTGCGTGCCTGGGCCGGCATCGAAGCTGAGATGCCCGACGGCAGACCGCTCGTCGGACCCAGTTCGACGTCGGAGGGCGTCTATCACCAGTTCGGATTTTCTACCCACGGCTTCCAGCTCGGGCCGGGCACGGGCGCCATGATGGCCGAGCTGGTCGCGACAGGTTCGACCAACACGCCGATCGACGGACTCGAGATCGGGCGGTTCCGCTAGAGACGCGACCGCCGCCAGTCGTAGCCCAGCCTCGGGAAATGGACGGCGACGTTGCCGACTTCGGGATCGTGGTGCAGCAGCGCGATTTCGTGAGGGTCGATGAACAGCACCTCGCCCTCAACCCAGTCTTTGGCGTTGTCGGCTGGGCGCACGCTGGCGCGCTCGCCGGGCTTCGGATCGCCTTCCTGCGGTTGCGACGGCCGCGACGTTACCGGCTCGGCGGCGCGGGCTTCGGCCAGCGCCACGTCGGCATCGATGTCGGTACGGGTGCCGTGGCCGATCGTGGCCATGCGGTCGCGCCAGGCGAGCAGCTTCGGATAGGGATCGAACACGGCGCGGCAATCGATATGCCGGCCGCGATAAAACCAGACCACGTGATAGGCCGCGAAGTCGGCGATGCAGGGCACCGCCCCCAACAGATAGGGCCGCCCGTCGGCCAGCATGTCGGCCAGCCATTTGATCTGCGGCGTCACGAGATGGAGGTTGCGGAGGGCGGCGGCCCGCACCGCCTCGATCGAAGGCACCGGCAGGCCGTGCACGCGGGCGCGGTCCTCGTGCAGGCCGGCCGGCATGTGATCGGCGTTGATGCCCGAGACATAGAGCGCCGTGGGCCGCATGAACTGCTGTTCGGCCCAGCGCGTCAGCGCTTCGTCGGCACCGGCAGTGATGGCGGGATAGAAGCTGGGTGAGGGGACGCGCCGTTCCAACTCGCGGGCGATCAGGTTGGTGTCGCACCAGATGTCGGCGCCGTCCTGCAGCACCGGCGTGCGGCGATAACCTCCTGTCAGCGGCGTCAGC
>JAUXST010000371.1 GCA_030679805.1 Reyranella sp.
AAGGGCTTCTGACCGAACGCCAAACCTTGATCTTGAAGTGCCTGTACGACGAGGAGCGCGACGTCTCCGAAGTGGCGGTTTTGCTGAAGATCGACGCCCAGACGGTCCGCAGCACGCACCACAAGGCCCTGCTGCGGCTGCGGGCCCATTTCGGCGAGGAACCGCCCTGAGATCGGGGCCTGAAATCCGGCCCTGAAATAGGGGATGAAGCGGGGCTTTCTGACGTATTCTGAGGCAGGAGAAGGTGCAATGAGCACGGAGCGTGTATCCCGGACCGACAAGGAGCTGTGGCGGAGCATCGCCCCGGAACGGGGTGTCGCGCCTGAAGCGGTGTCGAATCTCGATTTCGCCGCTTGGCTGGAAGGCCGCCTTTCCGAGGCTGCGACCGCGCGGATCGAGGCGGCGATCGCCGCCGATCCCGAGCTGCGGCGCGCGGCCTTCGATCTCGCGGATATTTTAGGCAAGCCGCTGCCGGCCGTACCGGCCCGGCTCGCCGTGCGGGCCCAGGCGCTGGTCGGCTTCGGGGCCGAGCGTCAGACCCGCGGCGGCTTGTTCGGCCGTCTGTTCCCGTCCGGACCGTTCTTCGCCCTGCAGCGCGCGGCGATGGTCGCCATGGTGATTGTGGTGGCCGGCGCCGGCTTCGTGATGGGCGGCGGCCTGGGCGATTCGCTTGCCCAACAGAGATATGGCTCGGACGTTGCGACGAGCACGACCGCCACCACGTCGAGCGAATTGAGCGACTTCTTCGTCAGCGATGGGATCTGACATGGGCTCGCGCCTGATCCAGGTTCTGCTCGGGCTATCCCTTCTGCTGAACACCTTCGTGCTGGTGGGCTTCGTCTACAGCAGCTGGATCTCGCCGCCGACCTTCGAGCGCCACATGCCGCCGCCACCGCCGCCGCCGGGCACCCGCCCGAGCCCAGTCGAGGCGCTGATAAAGGATCTCGGCCTCGACGACGGCCAGCGCGACGCGATGCGGGGCCCGATGGAGCGCTATACCGCCGTGCGGCGGGAGCGCTTCCGCGAGACCCAGAAGATACGCGATCAGACCGCGGCGGAGCTTGCGAAGCCGCAGATGGACATGACGCGGATCGACGGGCTGATCGATCAGATCACCAAGCTGCGGGCGGACCAGTGGAAGGAAAGCCTGCATGCCGTGGCCCAGCTTGAGCCGCAGCTGCGCCCCGATCAGCGCGAGCGCCTGCGCGTGCTGCTCGCCGAGCGCTTCGCCGGCGCGCCGCCGCCGCCGCGCTCTGGTGGCCGGGCACCGGGCGCGCTCGCCCCAGGACTTGGCCGTCCGCCTCAATAGGAGGAGCGTCGTCATGACCGTTCGTCTCCACCGGCGTGGTTTTGTGGCGGGAGCGGCGGCCCTCTCGGCCGCGCTTTGGCTTCGCCATGACGCACGGGCGGCCTCGGCGATGGGCTTCGACGAAGCGAGGCTGCTGCTGTCGCGCACCGCCTTCGGCGCGACTCCGGCCGAAATCCGCGCCCTCGAAATCCAGGACTATGCGAGCGCGGTCGACCGGCTGCTTGCCAACGCTCGGCCGCAAGCCGCCACGCCCGCACCGGCCTGGATCGATCTCGGGCCGGCGGAGGTCCGCCGTCAGCAACAGGCTGCCGAGAGCGAGGCCAGGGCCAAGCCCGGCGTCGACGGCAAGCCGCTGCAGATTGCGCGGCCGGTGCAGGAACAGGGCCGCGAGCTGCGCAACTGGTGGGTCGAGGAGATGTTGGTCACCGACCAGCCGCTGGTCGAGCGCATGGTGCTATTCTGGCACAACCACTTCACCTCCTCGATGCTGAAGGTGCGCTACGCGCCGGCGCTGTTCCGGCAGAACGCGCTGTTTCGGCAGGAGGCGCTGGGCAACTTCGCGACGCTGCTCAAGGAGGTGGCGCGCGATCCCGCGATGCTGATCTATCTCGACGGCATGCGCAGCGTGGCGCGCCAGCCCAACGAGAATTTCGCCCGCGAACTGCTCGAACTCTTCACGCTGGGCGAGGGCCGCTACGGCGAGGCCGACATCAAGGCGGCGGCGCGGGCCTTCACCGGCTGGAGCATCGATCGCGAGACCGGCCGCTTCATCGCGCGCGCCGGCCAGCACGACGACGGCGAGAAGACCTTCCTCGGCCAGACCGGCCGCTTCGGCGGCGAGGAGGTCATCGCCATCCTGCTGAAACATCCGCGCACCGCCGAGACCATTGTCGAGAAGATGTGGCGGGAGTTCGTGTCGCTCACGCCCGACCCCGCGGCGGTCAAACGGCTGGCAGCGTCGTTCCGCGACGGCGGCTACGAGATCAAGCCGCTCGTGCGCGCGCTGCTGCTGTCGCCGGCCTTCCGCGATCCCGCCAACCGCGGCGGCCTGATCAAGTCGCCGGTCGAGCTGATCGTGGGCACCGTGCATGTGCTGGGCCTGCCGGTGCCGGAGAAGACCCAGCTCGTGCGCATGATGCAGGGCCTGGGTCAGGTGCCTTTCGATCCGCCCAACGTCAAAGGGTGGCCGGGCGGCGAAAGCTGGATCACGACCTACACGCTGCTGCTGCGCCAGCAGTATCTGCGCCGCATCGTCGAGGCGACCACGGTAGCGTCGATGGAGGGCGCGACGATGGACGGCGGCATGGCGATGAGGCCCGGTCCCAACCGCCGCGCTGATCGCCGCCAGCAGGTCCCCGGTGACGACAGCACCATGCAGATGAGGGAGCCGGCACGGCCGGTCGAAGGCCGCAGCCTGCGCAACGCCGGCGGCGAAGCGCGCCTGGGCGCCAGCCTGGGCGGCGCCGACTCCGCCACCTTGATCCGCACGCTGCTGCCGCGACGGCCGATCGATCCGGTCGACACATCGGGTGCGCCAGGCGCCGTGGTGGCGGCGGCGATGCTCGATCCCGCCTATCAACTGAAGTGAGGGGCGCGCCATGGGCCGGATCCTGCTTCTGGTCGAACTGAAGGGCGGCAACGACGGGCTCAACACCCTCGTGCCCTATGCCGACGCCAGGTACCGCGAGCTGCGCCCCGTGCTGGGCGTGGCGCGCGAGCATGTGCTGCCGCTCGACGAGAAGGTCGGGCTGCACGACAAGCTCGAACCGTTGATGGAATCGTGGAAGGCCGGCGACTGCGCGATCTTGCAGGGCGTGGGCTATCCCTATCCCAATCGCTCGCACTTCCGCTCGATCGAGATCTGGGACACGGCGTCGACGGCAAACCAGACCTTGAGCGAGGGTTGGATCGCCCAAGCCTTTCAGGGTGCCAGCCTGCCCAAGGGCGCCGCCGTCGACTGCATCGTGGCCGACACCAACGCGCTGCCCGCGACCGGCCCGTCGCTGCGCACCATCGTCATGCAGGATGCCGAGAATTTCCTGCGCCAGGCCGAGGCCATGAAGGAAACAGGTGCGAAGCCCGACGGCGGCAATCCAGCGCTGCGTCACCTGCTCGCGGTGCGCCAGGAGATCAACGCGGCATCGGCGGGACTGCGCGACCGGCTGCGCGCCGCGCCGATCCCGGCCCACGCCTACAGCCAGGACACCGGCCTCGGCCGGCAGCTCGATCTGGCGACGCGCCTGCTGGCGGCCAAGGTGCCAGTGATTGCGATAAAAGTCGCGATGGGCGGCTTCGACACCCACGCCAACCAGGCACAAACGCACGAGCGGCTACTGGGCGTGCTGGCCGGCGGCCTCGCCACGCTGCGCAAAAATCTCATCGCCGCCGATCGGTGGAACGACGTGCTGGTCATGACCTATTCGGAGTTCGGCCGCCGTGCGCGCCAGAACGCCAGCGCCGGCACCGACCACGGCACGGCGGCGCCGCAGTTCATCTTCGGCGGCGGCGTGAAGGGCGGGCTGTACGGCGCCTATCCGTCGCTCGCCGATCTGCAGGACGGCGATCTCAAATACGCCGTCGATTTCCGCTGCGTCTTCGCGTCGGTGGCCCAGGGCTGCTGGGGCCTGCAGCGCGATTTCGGGCTGCGCCAGCCGCAGCGGCTGAGCTTCCTCGCGGCGTAGCGATTACGAGCGGCCGGTCAGCTCCTGCCGCACCGAGCCGCGTTCGGCCTCGATACGGATGAACCAGAGCAGGAGTGCTGCAATGATTTTGATCGCCACCGGCAGGACGATGTAGACGAACATCAGCGCCGTGGTGTCGTATTCCTTCTTGTCCGGATTGAAGCCCAGGAAAGCCGCCACCGGCAGCGAGCCCGCCGCGCCGATCGCGGTCGCGAGCTTGGTGGCGAGCGCCCACAGGCCGAAGTAGGTGCCGGTCTTGCCGCGCGACTCGCCGCCTTCCTGCGCATTGATCACGTCGGCCAGGATCGAGGGCGGCAGGCCGTAGTCGGCGCCGATGCCGAG
>JAUXST010000377.1 GCA_030679805.1 Reyranella sp.
TCGGCCACTTCGGCGCCGTGCAGCGGGCCCGCGCCGCCGAACGCCACCAGCGTGTAGTGGCGCGGATCGATGCCCTTCTGGACGGTGCGCGAACGGATGGCGTTGGCCATGTTGGCGTTGATGACGGTGACCACGCCCTCCGCCGCCTCGCGGTCGGAGAGCCCGAGTTCGCGCGCGAGTTCTCCGATGACCCGTCGCGCGGCGACCTCGTCGAGCGACATGCCGCCGCCCAAAAAGTTGCCGCCGTCGAGACGCCCCAGCACGACGTTGGCGTCGGTCACGGTGGCGCGGGTGCCGCCGCGGCCGTAGGCGGCCGGGCCCGGCACGGCGCCGGCCGAGCGCGGGCCGACCTTGAAGGCGCCGGCCTGGTCGAGGTGGGCGATCGAGCCGCCGCCGGCGCCGATGGTGTGGACGTCGATCATCGGCACCATTACCGGAAAGCCCGCGATCCAGGTGTCGCGCGCGGTGGCCTCGCCGAAGCCGCCATCGGTCACGATGCCGATATCGGCCGAGGTACCGCCGACATCGAAAGTGATGAGGTTGCGCCGGCCCGAGAGACCGCCCGCCCAGTCGCCGCCGATCACGCCCGCCGCCGGGCCCGAGAGCAGGGTGAGCACCGGCCGCTCGGCCACCATGGCGGGCGTCGCCACACCGCCGTTCGAGGCCATGATGCGGAGATCGGCCTTGAAGCCCGAGGCCTCGATTTCGGATTCGAGCCGCGTCACGTAGTTGCGCACCTTGGGACCGACGAAGGCGTTCATCGCCGTGGTGGTGAAGCGCTCGAACTCGCGAAACTGCGGTGACACCGACGACGAGGTGGTGGCGAAGCACGCGGGGTATTCCTCGCGCACGATTTCCATGGCGCGCGCCTCGTGGGCGGCATCGAGGTAGGAGAACAGAAAGCAGATGGCGATGGCTTCGACGCCGGCTTCCTTCAGTTCGCGCACGGCCTGGCGCACACCCTCCTCGTCGAGCGGCTCCAACTCCTCGCCACGGGGCGGCACCAGCCGCTCCGTCACCGTCTTGCGGTGGCGGCGCTTGACTAGCGGCCGGTCCTGCCAGGGGATGTCCTGCATGATCGAGTAATGCTGCGGTCGCTGGTGGCGGCCGATGTGGAGGATGTCGCGATAGCCGCCGGTCGTGATCATGCCGGTGACGGCGCCATCGTGCTCGAGGATGGCATTGGTGGCGATGGTGGTGCCGTGGAACACCGTATCGATGGTCTCGCGCGGGATCCCGTGCTTGTCGCAGAGTGCCACCAGGCCTTGGACGACGCCGCGCGACGGGTCGTCCGGCGTGGTCGAGATCTTGTGCACGGCGGTACGGCCGGCCTCCGTGTCGGCATAGACCAAGTCTGTGAAGGTGCCGCCTACATCGACGCCGATCAGCCGCATGCGCCTTGCTCCCAGGAAAATCCGATTGCCCGAAGGTCAGCAAGAGTTGCGCCAATGGCTAGCGCAATTTTCCACAATCAATTTACAGTGCTGGCATGGGGCTTGCTACCGAGGGCTTGCTACCGGGGGGATTATGGCGACCAAGCCGGACATTGAACTCATTGCTTTGACCAAGCGCTATGGCGAGGCCGTGGCCGTCGATGCCGTCAATCTGCGCATTCCTGCCGGCACCTATTGCTGCCTGTTGGGCCCCTCCGGCTGCGGCAAGACCACGACCTTGCGCATGATCGCCGGCCACGAGGAGGCGAGCGAGGGCGACGTCGTCCTGGGAGCCGAGAACATCACCCATGCGGCCCCGGCGGCCCGCGGCACGGCCATGATGTTCCAGAGCTACGCCCTGTTTCCGCACCTCGACTGCACCGACAACGTGGCCTTCAGCTTGAAGATGCGCGGCGTCGACAAGGAGACGAGACGCGTACGCGCACGAGAGGTCCTCGGGCGCGTCCAGATGGAGCCCTACGCCGGCCGCCTGCCGTCCCAGCTCTCGGGCGGCCAGCAGCAGCGAGTGGCGTTGGCGCGGGCGCTGATCACCGATCCGCAGGTTCTTCTGCTCGATGAGCCATTGTCGGCGCTCGACCCGTTCCTGCGCATCCGCATGCGCGAGGAACTGAAGACGCTACAAACCCGGCTCGGCATCAGCTTCATCCATGTAACGCACAGCCAGGACGAGGCGATGGCGCTGGCCGACCTCGTGGTCGTGATGAACGGCGGCAGGATCGAACAGGCCGGCACCGCGCGCGAGGTCTTCAACCGGCCGGCCTCGTCCTTCGTCGCCAAATTCATCGGCGGCCACAACGTCATTCCCGCAGCGGTC
>JAUXST010000392.1 GCA_030679805.1 Reyranella sp.
GGCCGGCCAGGATGAAGAGGCTGACCAGGAAATCGATCACGGCGACCAGGACGGTCGACAGCGGCACGATAAGGCGCGGGAAATAGACCTTACTGATCAGGCTGAAACTGCCGACGATGCTGGTCGAGGCGTCGCTCAGGATGGAAGCGAACAGCGTCCACGGCAGCAACCCGGCGAAAACCATCACCGCATAGGGCGCGGCTCCCTCGGTCGGCAGCTTGGCGATCTTGCCGAAGACGACGGTGAAGACGACCATCGTCATGAATGGCCTGACGAACGCCCAGGCAATCCCGATCACAGTCTGCTTGTAGCGCACCGCCACATCGCGCCACGCCAGAATCAGGAACAGCTCGCGGTAACGCCACAGGTCGTGCCAGTACTGCCGATCTGCGCGGCCGGCCTCGAGAACGAGAGTACGTGGGGAATCGGGGGCGGGAGATGTCATGGCTCCCCCCTCTTACGACACGGCCGGCCCCTGACGCGAGCAAGGAGTAGCCGGCCGGCGGCGGCAAAGTGCGGTCGCCGATAAGGCTCGATCGCGGCGGGGTCGACCCTGCCCTGCCCCAGCGATCGCCGGATCGCATCGATCAGCGCCGCCTGGTCGAGCGGATCGACGATCAGGCCGACACGGGCGTCGGGAATGGCATCGCCGCCGCCGCCGCCGGCACCGCCGACCACGCGCAGGCCGCATGCGGCCGCCTCAAGATAGACGATGCCGAAGCCCTCCTCCGAACTCGGCATGACAAAAAGATCGGCAAGCCGATAGAGCTGGGGAAGCTCCTCGTCGGGAACGAAGCCCAGAAAGCGGACCGCCCCGGGCGCCGGCGCAAGCTCGGCCGCGCGGGCTTCCAAACGCGCACGATCGTCGCCGTCGCCGGCCACCACATGGACCAGCCTCGGGAAGATCGCGCGCAGCACCGGCAGGGCGGCGAAGATCTGCTCGTGCCCCTTGTAGCGCTCTCCGGACGCAAGGCGTCCGACGGTAAGCAGGATCGGTCCCTCCCCCAACCCGAGACGGGCCCGCAGGGCCTCCGAGCGTGGACCCGGCACGAACTGATCCCCCACCGTATTGGGCAGCACCCGCACGCGCTCCGGCGCCAGGTTCGTGCGGCCCAGCAGGATGCGGCGCGTCGCCCGGCTGACCGTCGTCACCTGGTCGGCGGCCTCGATCGCCCGGCGCTCGCTGTCGGGACGATCGCGCCAGATGTCGGCGCCGTGGGCCTGCAACCAGTAGTGGGCGCCGAACAGTCGGGCCAGCAGCCAGGCAAGCGGCGCCATGTAGGCATGGCCGCAGAACACGACGTCGACGGGACGCGCACGCCAGGCCGTCCATAGCGCCGCAAGCGAGAACTTCAGCCGGCCTGGGATCGCCGGCTGCTGGCGGATGCCCGGCGGCAGCGCCAGCCCGTTGGCATCACCCAGGCGCGGCAGCACCAGGATCTCGGCACCACTGACGGTAAGGGCCTCGAACAGGTCGCGATTGTAGCGCGCGATCCCGCCCCGCCCGCCGTAGCAGTCGCCAACCAGGGCGAGGACACGGACAACCATCGTCGATTTACGCTGCGGCCGGGCCGGTCCAGCCGGCCTGCCAGACGCACAATGCCCAGGCGCGAGATGCTGCCGACAAATCGATGGCGGTCGACGGCGCGCCGCTCGCCTCGGCGAGCCAGCGCCCGACGGGCGTGCTGAATCCGGTCTTCCTGCGGTTTCGGATGTGTGGCGGCAGCGGTGGCTCCGGAATGTCGGCGACTGCTTCCTTGGCGTTCGCCGCCGACAGCGCTTCGCCCGGCGGCAGCGCCGCGAGGAAGAACGGATCGACATAGGGCACGCGAATCTCGACCGAATGCGCCATGCCCGCCCAGTCGGCGTCGCGCAGCAACTGGTTGCGCATGTAGAGCGTCGTCTCCAGCGTGGCGACGCGGTCGAAATCGCCGAGCGGGCCTGCGTCGCGCAGTTCGCCGCCGATCAGGCTGAGCGGCGCCAGGCGACGCATGCCCTCCTCGAGAAGCGCCGGCTCGAGCAGATCGTCGAGCTCCCAGGGCATGTACACGCTGCGTCGCAGCAGATAGGCGCCGGCCCAGCTGCCGCCATACTCGAGCAGGCCGGCCATCTTGGGATGGATGCCGGCGCCGGCGGCGATCGCCGCCGACACGCCGCGGCGCGCGAGCGCGCCGACGCCGGGCAGCCAGCCGAACGGTTGCAGCCAGTGAACGCTGCGCGGCACGTCGACGAACGATGGATAGCCGCCGAAGCATTCGTCGGCGCCGAGCCCGCTCAACGCCACCTTGATGCCAGCCTCGTGCGCGGCCTTGGCCACGAACCAGGTGTTGATGCCGTCGATGGTCGGCAGGTCCATGGCGTCGAGGATCGCCGGCAGATCGTGCTCGAACTCGGCGCGGTCGACCGTGCGCACGACGTGACGGGCGCCGTAGCGCGCGGCGACCTCGGCGGCGAGCGGCGCCTCGTCGAGGTCGGCGCCCTCGAATTCCGCGAAGGCGAGTGTCAGGGCGGAGATATCGCGCGCGCCGAGTTGCGCCATGCAGCCGAGCAGCGCACCGGAATCGAGCCCGGCGGAAAGGAAGACGCCGACCGGCACGTCGGCCACGAGATGGTAGCGCACCGACTCGTGCATCGCCGCCGCGATACGCGCGCGCGCAGTGGCTGGATCGCACGCGGCGCCCGCCCCCCGCGCAACCAGGGCGCGGGCCACATCGTGATAGCGCTCAGCCGCACCCGGGCCCGTGGCGTCGACCAGCATCGTCGTTCCGGCCGGCAGCGCGCGGATGCCGCGCCACACCGTGAAGGGTTCCGGCACGCTGCCCAGAAGGTGGAAGCCCACGATGCCGGCCGGGTCGGGATCGCGCGACACCGCGCCGCCGGCAAGCAGTGCCTTGGCCTGCGAGGCAAAGCGCAGCGTCCAGCCGTCGTCCGCCCAGTAGAGCGGCTTGATGCCGAGCGGATCGCGCGCCAGCAGCAACTGGCGCGAGCGCGCGTCCCACAGGCCGAAGGCGAACATGCCGCGCAGTCGCCCGACCATCGCCGGGCCGCAATCGGCATAGAGCTGCAGCAACACCTCGGTGTCGGATTCGCTGTCGAACTTGTGGCCCTTGGCCTGCAGCTCCGCGCGCAGTTCGCGGTAGTTGTAGATCTCGCCGTTGAAGGTGATCGTCAGCCTGCCGTCGGCACTTTGCATGGGCTGGGCGCCGCCCTCCGACAGGTCGATGATCGCCAGTCGCCGATGGGCAAGCCCGATACGTCCGTCGGCGCCGGCCCATTGGCGGCTGCCGTCGGGGCCGCGCGCGGCCATGCGATCGTTCATGCGCCCGAGTTCGGCCCGGTCAACCGGCGGGGCGACATCGAGGTAGGCGTATATGCCGACAATACCACACATGGGGGATGACGTAGCGTGGGCC
>JAUXST010000394.1 GCA_030679805.1 Reyranella sp.
CATCTCGTGCAGCGGGTCGATGTTCTGGGTCACGATCGTGACGTCGCCGCCGTAATTCGCCTCGAGGCGGGCCAGCGCGTCGTGGGCGGCGTTGGGGGCGACCTGGGCGGCGCGGAACAGGGCGCGCGCCTCGTTGTAGAAATCGAGCACCTTCTTCTTGTCGCGATGCCAGCCCTCGATCGTGGCCACGTCCTCGAGATTGACGCGGGTCCACAGCCCGTCGGGGTCGCGGAAGGTGTCGATGCCGCTTTCCTTGGAGATGCCGGCGCCGGTCAGCACCACGATGCCGGGCGGGAAGTAGTCCTGATGCATGTTGCGAAATCTAGCGCCGTGTTAATGTGAGGGCCATGACCACCAAGGTCCTCTTCGTCTGCACCGCGAACCTTTGCCGCTCGCCGATGGCCGAGGGCGTGTTTCGCGCTCTGGCCGAGCGTGCCGGCGTGGCGGACACGTTCGAGATCGCATCGGCCGGGACGTCGGACGGCTTTGTCGGCCGGCCGCCGGCGCCGGAGGCGATCGAGGTCGCCGCGAGCCGCGGCTACGACATTTCGGGCATTCGCTCGCGCCAGGTGGTGAGCGACGACATCGCCCACTTCGACTATCCGCTGGCGATGGACAGCAGCCATCTCGTGGCGATGCGCTGGCTTGCCCCGCGCTCCCTCGTCGGCAAGCCCAAGCTGTTCCTGAGTTTCGGGCCGCCAATGGGTATCGTCGATGTGGCCGATCCGATCGGCGGCCCGAAGGACGGCTTCGAACGTGCCCTCAGCCTCATCGAGGCCGGTTGCAAGGGCCTGCTCGCGCGCCTGGCGCCGACGGCTAAAAAGGCCATTTGAGGCCGAGTTCGCCGAAGCGGTTGAGCACGTTGAAGGTGAGCCGCGACACGTCATTGTCGAACTTGTTGTGGGGCAGGCTGCCGCAATAGGTGATCGAGCCGACCGAAAACACCGCGCCGCCGGCGGGCTTCTCGATGTAGGTCATGTCGGCCCGGATCAGCTCCTCCAGCGTCTCGCCCGTGATCGTCGTGTCGAAGCCCAGACGCTCCTCGTGCACCACGACGAAGTTCTTGCGGTCGTGGCCCTCGGACGAGGCCAGCACCACGGCGTTGAGCGGACTGCCCAGCCGATAATCCAGCCGGTCGAGCTCGAAGCCCGCGGCCCCGCCGCCCGACAGGCCGTAGCCGCCGAACAGCTCGTCCTTCACGCCCTCGAACACCCAGGCGTGGGTGTTGTCGCGCGCCGCCGGCGCCTGGCGATAGGCATCGCCCCAGAAGGTGCCCTGGCTCGAGAAGCCGATGCCGCACAGAAGATTGGGCGGCCGGTCGCTGCGCCGCCACAGCCCGCCGTAGTTGCCGTCGAACGAATGATAATATTCGCCGGGTTCGGCGGCCCACAGGCGGATGCCGCCCTCGGTGCGTCGGAGCTCGATGGCGCCCGGCACTTTCTCCGACAGCGCCACGCGCCAGTAGAAGCCATTGCCGCCGAGATACATCAGCCGCCCGCCGGTCTCGGTGTAGGTCTGCAGCGCATCGAGCGTGCTCGCGGTGTGATATTCCGGATGCGTGCCGGTCAGCACCACCTTGTAGGAAGCCAGCAGCGCCGGACCCTTCTCGTCGAGATCGTGGTCGGTGATGACGTCGTAGGCCACGCCCATGCGGTCGAGCCAGCCGGTGAGGTGCGTATCGGCCGGCAGATGGCGCAGGCCCGATCCCCTGGGATCGTTGTAGGAGAGGAAGTTCGGCCGCCAGGTGAGCAGCGGGCGCAGACGCGAGGAATAGGCGACGCCCGATCCGTCGCGATGGACGTTGTAGGTCGACAGGCCGTAATCGGGATGATCGACGGGGTGCAAGGCGGAGGCCTTCCAGTCGGCTATGCGCTGGCGGAACGGCGCGTCGTACCCGGGCCGGGCGAAGTTGCCATAAACCTGATAGGTGAAGGTCGCGGCGATGTAGCAGACCTTGGCCTGCGGCTTGCCGACCTGGGGCCGCACGAAGAAGGGAATGATGTCGCGGTGGGTCCCGCAGCTCAGCTGGATGCCGTAGACGCCGCTGCGCATGTCCTTGGGAATGGTGAAGTCGAAATCGTCGACCCAGCCGCAATCGTGCAAATCGTCGTCGTGGAAGTGGATGGCGGCATAGTGGTGCGGCGCCCTCTTCCAGTCGCGCTCTGCGCCGGTCCAGGCCGAGCCCTTCATGGCACGGGTCGGCAGGTTGATCAGCCCGCCGTGCAGGCCGTTGGGGCCCGTGTCCTCGATCTCCATCGAGTCCATCCGCCGGGTGAAATCCCAGGCGGCGAAGCCCGCGATCGCCGGTGCCTCGATCTTGCCGTTGAAGCAGCGCCCGGCGGGCCGGTCCTTGACCTGTTCGGCGCCGATCAGGACTGCCCGCGCGGCGTCGAGCGCCAGCGGCAGGGTTGCGGTCAGTTCGGCCTCGCCCTCGTCGTCGATGGCATGGGCGCGCTGCAACGGCTGCTGGCCGACGCGGAGCGTGCCGGTGCGCGGGTCGGCGCTCGCCCATACGCGATACCAGGTATGGGTCCGGAGCTTCTTGCCGACGGCGACGCGCGCTCCGCCCACTTCCAGAGCCACGCCTTCCGGTGTCAGCACGAGCGCGAAGCCGGCGCTGCTTTCCGCATCGCGGCGCGACAGCACCGTCTGCGGCCCGTCGTCGGGCAGGGTCGGCCAGATCGTCGCCTCGATCATGAGGCTGGCCGGCAGCTTCAGGGCCGCGGCGCCCTCGGCCAGTCCATAGGACCCGGGCCAGGCATGTTGGACGCGCGAGGCGAAACGGCCGTCGAAAAATTCCGACAGGTCTTCGAATTTGGGCGGCGGTCCGTCGGGGTTGGGATCACCGCGCACGATCTTCACCAGCGTGGCGTTGTACGGATTGGGTCCGACACTCGAAATCTTGAAGGCGATCTTCTCTCCAACCCGAACGGAGATCTTGTCGGCATAGCCGGTCAGC
>JAUXST010000400.1 GCA_030679805.1 Reyranella sp.
GTTGGCGCCGACTGGATAGCCCGCCTCGTCGAGTAGCTGGGCCGCCTTTTTGAGGTCGAGATTGTAGGGGCTGGGCGAGGGATCGTGGAACTCCTTGAGGCCGGGCGCGATCGGCGAATAAGTGACCGTGCCGTAGCCGAAGCACACCGTCTTGATGATCGCGGCGCGATCGATCGTGTGCGCGATTGCCTGGCGGACTTTCAGGTTCTTGAAGATCGGGCTGTCGAGATTGAACTGCAGGCTACTCACATTGTACGAGTAGCTGGTTCCCTTGGTCTCGAAGCGCAGGTTGGGCAGCTTCTTCAGGCGTTCGAGGTCGCTCAGCGCCACCGGCGTGCGGTAGCCGATGTCGGCCGAACCATTCTCGAAGGCGATCGAGCGCGCGCCTGGGTCGGGCAGGAACTTGTAGACGATGCGGTCGACGTAGGGCAGGGACTTGTCCCAATAGTCCGGATTGCGCTCGTAGATGATGTGGCTGCCGCGCACCCATTCCTTGAATTTGTACGGCCCGGTGCCGATCGGGGCGTTGCCATTGGGATTGGCCAGCGGATCGGTGCCCTCGTAGATGTGCCGCGGCATCATCGGAGCCTCGGCCGCCGTCAGCGCCTTGATCAGGTAGGGCGCGGGCTTGCTGAGCTCGAGGATCACCGTCAGCGGATCCGGCGTCTTCACCTCGCTCACATTGGCGAAGGTGTTGCGACCGCGCGGGTGGATCGTCTTCAGGAGCTGGATCGAATAGGCGACATCGGCCGAGGTGAAGGGTTTGCCGTCGTGGAATTTCACGTTGGGCCGGAGCTTGAAGGTGTAGGTCCTGCCGTCCGGGCTGATCGTCCATTCGGTGGCAAGCTGCGCGCGCGGCTTGATGTCGTAGTCGTACTCCAGCAGGCCTTCCGTCACCTTGGCGCTGACCGTGAGCGCGGGTGTCGCCACCGTGGTGAGTGCCACGAGGGTCTGCGGCTCGTTGTTCTGCATGAAGGTGAGCGTGCCGCCGGCCTTTGGCGCCGCCAGGGCCCCGCGCAGGGTCCACGGCAGCAGCGACAATCCGGCAAGCGTGGCGCGTCGCGTCGTGCGATTGGTCTTCATCATATCAAAGCCCCTTCTGCGAAATTCGCAGTCCCATTCCCCGCCGCACCGTACCGCGTTACGTCGGCCTACAAAGCAATATGTGAGCCACCGGATGCGTGATCGGGCATCTTTGCATGCCTGCCGGGCGTCTGTCGGTTGACGCATGATTGCCGCAACGCCAACCTAGCCGAGAGAAACTCCTTTCCCTGCGCACTCAGCGCGTGAAAGGAATAATCAGGAGAAACGGAGAGCACATGCAGATCGGCGTCATCGGCCTCGGGCGAATGGGCGGAAATATCGTGCGGCGCCTGACGCGGGCGGGACATTCGTGCGCGATCTACGACGCCAATCCCGCGGCCGGCGCGGCGCTGGCGGGCAAGGGTGTCACCGTCGCTGCCTCGGTGCCGGCGCTGGTCGAGGCATTGGGTGTCGGTCCACGCACGGCGTGGGTGATGCTGCCGGCGGGCAAGATCACCGAGGACACCATCGCCCAGCTCGGCACGTTGATGACGGCGGGCGACGTCATCATCGACGGCGGCAACACCAACTTCAAAGACGATGTGCGGCGCGCGCGCGAACTGGCGCCGAAGGGGATCAAGTATCTCGATATCGGCACGTCGGGTGGTGTGTGGGGGCTGGCGCGCGGTTATTGCCTGATGATCGGCGGCGATGCCGAGACGGTGACCCGTCTCGATCCGATCTTTGCCGCCCTGGCACCCGGCCTCGGCGACATCGAGCGCACGGAAGGACGCGAGAAGCTCGATCCGCGCGCCGAGCGCGGCTATATCCACGCCGGGCCGGTGGGATCAGGGCATTTCGTCAAGATGATCCATAACGGCATCGAGTACGGCATGATGCAGGCTTTCGCCGAAGGCTTCGACATCATGCGCCACCGCGCCGACGACAAGCTGCCGGCCGACGAGCGTTACGACCTCAACCTCGGCGACATCGCCGAAGTGTGGCGGCGCGGCAGCGTGGTGACATCCTGGCTGCTCGACCTCACGGCCAGTGCGCTGGCCAAGGACGCGCACCTGGAAAGTTTCTCCGGCCATGTCGAGGACAGTGGCGAGGGCCGCTGGACCATCGAGGCCGCGATCGAGGAGGCGGTGCCGGCTGACGTGCTGGCGGCATCCCTGTTCGTGCGCTTCCGCTCGCGCCAGCAGCACACTTTTGCGGAAAAGGTTCTGTCGGCGATGCGGCTGGGCTTCGGTGGCCACGTCGAAGCCCCCAAGAAATAGGAGTTCCCATGCGTGTAGGCGTCTTCTACTTCCCGACCGACTACGGCATCGATCTTGCCGAACTCGCCCGTGCGCTCGAGGACCGCGGCTTCGATTCGCTGTTCGTGCCCGAGCACACCCATATTCCGCTCAGCCGCAAGACGCCCTTTCCGACCGGCGGCGAACTGCCCAAGCGCTATTCGCACACGCACGATCCGTTTGTCGGCCTCGCCTTCGCGGCAGCGGTGACCAAGAAGCTGAAAATCGGCACCGGCATCTGCCTGGTGCCGCAGCACGAGCCGATCGTCACGGCCAAGGCCATCGCCTCCCTCGACCAGCTCTCGGGCGGCCGCTTCATCTTCGGCATCGGGGCCGGCTGGAACCAGGACGAGATGGAGAACCATGGCGTCCGCTATGCTGCCCGCTTCAAGCAGATGCGCGAGCATGTGCTGGCCATGAAGGAACTTTGGACCAAGGACGAGGCCTCTTTCCACGGCGAGTTCGTGAATTTCGATCCGGTGTGGTCGTGGCCTAAGCCGGCGCAACGACCGCATCCGCCGATCCTGCTGGGTGGCGAGACTGATCACACGCTGAAGCGCATCGTCGAATATTGCGACGGCTGGTTCCCGCGCCCGCGTTCCGGTTTCGAGGCAGCCACCGCCCGCGATCGCCTGACGCGCATGGCGGAGTCGGTGAAGCGCGATCCCGCCACGCTCACGATCACGGTGTTCGGCGCGCCGGCGGAGGCTGCGGCCCTTGCCTCCTACGAAAAGGTCGGCATCCAGAGCGCGCTGCTCGCCATCCCCGACCTCAGCCGCGACGAGATCTTGCGCCATCTCGATACGATCGCGCCGCTCGCGAAGGCGCACGCATGAGCGTCGCCGTCGGCCTCGGCCTGATGGAGTTTCCGTTTGCCGGCGCCGCCGACTATTGGCGCTGGGTCGATCTCTGCGAGGCGGGCGGCGTCGATTCGCTGTGGCAGACCGACCGGCTGGTGAGCCGTCAGCCGATCCTCGAATGCCTGACGGCCGTGGCGGCGCTGGCCGGCCGCACGCGTCGGCTGCGCTTCGGCATGAACGTGGTCTCGCTGGCACTGCGCGATCCGGTGCTGCTGGCCAAGCAGTGCGCCACGGTCGACGTGCTCTCGGAGGGCCGCCTGCTGCCGGCTTTTGGCATCGGCAGCCCGCTCGGGCCGGAATGGCAGGCGCTCGACATCGACACCAGGACGCGCGGCCGCCGTACCGACGAAAGCCTGGAAATCATCGCCCGCCTGTGGCGCGAGGAGAGCGTCGACTTCGCCGGCAAGTATTACCGCCTCTCGGCCGCTTCGATCTCGCCCAGGCCGGTGCAGCCCGATTTGCCGATGTGGATCGGCGGTTCGTCGGATGCGGCCGTCCGGCGAACGGCGCGCTACGGCACGGGCTGGCAGGGCGGCGCCGAGGGGCCGGCCGAAGCGGGCCGGGTCGTGGCCGCCATCAAGCTCGCCGCCGTCGAGGCCGGCCGCGTGATCGATGAGGATCACTACGGCGCAGCCTTTCCGTTCTATTTTGGCTCCGCCTCCGACAGCGTCGTTTCCGGCGCCATGGCCGCCTACGCCAAGCGCACCAACCGCGATCCGGCACGTTACTTTGCGATCGGCGACGAGACGGCCATCCTCGACAGAATCGCCGAATATGTCGATGTCGGCGTGCAGAAGTTCATTCTGCGGCCGGTGGGCGATGGCGCGAGTGTCCTCGCCCAGACGCGGCAGCTCATCGAGAAGGTGTTGCCGCAGGTCGGTATGAAATGGCCGAAGGCGGCATGAGGGGGAAACGATGAAGATCGGCGTGGCGATGTTCTTCACCGATTATTCCATGGCCCCCGGCGAACTCGCCGTGGCGGCGGAAGAGCGCGGCTTCGACTCGCTGTGGTCGCCCGAGCATTCGCACATCCCGCTGTCGCGCAAGTCGCCCTTCCCGAGCGGCGGCGACCTGCCGAAGAAATACTACGACGCCATGGATCCATTCGTGGCACTGACGGCCGCTGCCGCCGTCACCAAGACCCTGAAG
>JAUXST010000402.1 GCA_030679805.1 Reyranella sp.
GCGACGGCCGCATGCTCTACGCCTATTACACCTTCAGCTACGTCTCGAAGCTGCCCGAAGCCGAGGGTAAACGCGTGGGCTTCGAGGGCTGCTCGATGATGACCCTGCGCGACGGCAAGATCGCCGACTACCGTGAGGTCGCCAACGTCGGTCCGGCTTTTGTCGAATTGGGCTTCGCGCCCGAACGCACCGCCAAGATCCTGGCCAAGGAAGGCGCGCACCTGAAGAAGCAGCCGGAATGGAAGCGGCACCTGGCCTGACGTCAGCCGCAAAAATTAGCCGTTGTAGGCGCGGCCGCCGACGTCGCGCAGCCACAGCCGGATCAGCAGGCGCTTGCGCTCCGGCTCTGGCCAGTCCTTGAACGCCGTGCGCTTGTGGCCGAGCGCGCGGTTGTCGATGAGCTGGATCTGGCCCGGCTCGAAATGGAAGCGGGCGGCGAGTCCCGGTTCGTTCAGGATCGCCTCGAAGGCCTCGATCGCCGCCTTGCCCTCGGGATCGAGATCGACGCCGGCGATCTTGTGGCCGTTCTTCACCTGGAAATACGACAGGCGCGCGGTCAACCGTTCGCCCTCGCGTTCGAACATCGGATGGTGCGTGGTCATGACGTCGTCTGGCGCGTGCTCGCGCTGGCGGTCGAAGTAGAACGGCTGGAAGAGGCGCGGCAGCAGATCGGGATGGCGCTTGCGCATCTCCTCGTGCGCGGTGGTGAAGCTCACGATGCCGCTCACGCCGCCTTCCATTGCCGTGCGGATGCAGAACAGGCCGACATAGTGCGGCGGCACGTTGTTGTAGCTGTTGTCGGTATGGAAGTTCTGCTCGTAGTTGGTGACGTCGGGCCGCACGCCGTTGCCGGGTGGTTTGCCGAGATCGGTGACGTCATAGATCGAGGTGCCGTCCCACTTCTGAGCGACCGGGCGGGCGACGAGCGATGCCAGCAACCACCACACGGCTTTCGCACCATCCTGCGACCAGCGATCGACGGGCAGGCGGTCGACGATGGCGAAGCCCGGCCCGTCGTCGATGGTGCGCTTCACCTCGCGCATGAAGGCGCGCGAGGCCTTTAGGGCAAAATCCTCGGGCCGCAGCAGCAGGAGCGGCAGCGGATCGCGGTCGAGCGCCGACACGACCGCGTCGAGTTCCTGCACCACGTCGCTCGGGACGGCGATGCGTCCGGCAGTTGCCGGCAGCGTGTCGCCGCGCCAGAGCAGGCGATTCGACATTGTCAGTCGCGCAGCAGCTCGTTGATCGAGGTCTTCGACCGCGTGCGCTCGTCGACCGTCTTCACGATCACGGCGCAATAGGTCGAGGGCCGGTCAGGGCCGCCGCCGATGTTGCCGGGCACCACCACGGAATAGGGCGGCACCTTGCCGAC
>JAUXST010000411.1 GCA_030679805.1 Reyranella sp.
AGAGGTCGAGCTTGTTCAGGTACATATTCTCGGCCACCGACATGGCCGTGATGCAAGCCACGGCATGGCGATCCTCCGGCACGATGCCGCCACCGGCCGCGGTGACAGCCGCGGCACCGGCATGGGTAAGTTCGGTGTCGCCGATGAAGTAGCGACCTTCATTGGGGGTCAGCAGACCCGCCAGCACCATGCCGAGTTCGCTCTGGCCGTTGCCCTCGACCCCCGCCAGCCCGACGATCTCGCCCGGACGGACTTCCAGGGTGAAATTGTCGAGCCGCGTGGCGCCATGGCGGTCCTGCACGGTGAGGCCATCACACACCAGCGCGAATCCCGGCCTGACCGGCGGCGCGGCCTCGGCTTCGGCTTCCGTTGAATCTCCCAGCGCAACGTCGAGCGGCTTCACCTCGCGGCCCACCATGGCGTGCACCAGCGCACCCATGTCGGCCGTCTTCATGTCCGCCTTGGCGACCAGCCGGCCGGTGCGCAGCACGGCCACGCTGTCGGCAACCTTGGCGATCTCGGCCAGCTTGTGTGTGACCAGGATGACGGCGCGGCCCGAGTCGGCGACGCGGCGGCAGATGTCGAGCAACGCACCGATCTCGCCCGGCGGCAGCACGGCCGTCGGCTCGTCGAGCACCAGGAGCCTGGGATCGCGCATCAGGCATTTCACGATCTCGGCGCGCTGGCGCTCACCCACCGACAGCTCGCCGACCACGGCGTCGGGATCGAGCACGAAGCCGAAGCGATCGGCGATGTCGCGGATGCGGTCGCCGAATTCGCGGCGCTTCAGGACGCCCTTGGCCTGGCCCAGCATCAGGTTCTCGACCACCGTCATGCGCGGCACCAGGCTGAAATGCTGGTGCACCATGGCGATGCCCTGCTCCAGCGCCTCGGCCGGACTGGATGGCAGCCACGGCCGTTCGCCGAACCGCATCTGTCCGGCGCTGGGCGCATAGACGCCGAAGATCAGGTTGCAGAGCGTCGACTTGCCGGCGCCGTTCTCGCCCAGCAGGCAATGAACGGTACCGGCCTGCACGTCGAGCGTGACACCTTCCAGCGCCTGCAGGCTGCCGAAGCGCTTGCCCAGCCCATCGAGCACCAGCAGCGGCGGTGGAGCCGACTGATCCATCGCCGCTGCCCTCAATCCGGTCAGTGGCCCAAACTAGGCGTCGAGAACTTTGATCTTGCCCGACAGCAGATCCTTCTTGATCTCCTCGAGCTTGGCCTTCTGCTCGGGCGTGCCCTTGCAGATGACCATGTCGGAGGACTTCGGTCCCATCGCCAGGCCGAAAGGTTTGAACTCGGGCTTCCAGGTACCGGCCACGACCTGCTCGATCGCGTATTCGACCTGAAAGCCGACGCCAGTGATCGAATAGGCGACGTAGAGCGGATCGGTGCCGCAGCGATCGGTGTAGCTGCCGATCACGTGCGTGCCCTTTTCGCGCGCGGCCTGTTCCATGCCGCGCAGGCCGAGGTTGAGGATATGATAGTGCACGTCGGCGCCCTGGGAGATGGCGGCGAGCGTGGCTTCCTTGGCCTTGGCGACGTCGTCGAAGTCGCCGGTGTAGTTCTCGATGTACTTGATCTTCGGATTGACATAGCGCGCGCCGTTGCCAAACTCCTTGCCGGTGTTCTTGATGGCCGGAATTTCCAGCCCGCCGACGTAGGACACGGCGCCGTTCTTGGACAGCATCGCGGCCGCGGCGCCGGCCACGAAGCCGATCTCGGCCTGGCGGACGTCGTAGCCCGAAACGTTGTCGGGCTTCTTCGGGTCGGCATTGCCGCCGATGATCGCGAACTTCACCTTGGGGAAGCGCGGCGCCACCTTGAAGACCGAGGCCTGGGTCTGGCCGCCGACGCCGATCACCAGCTCGTTCTTGCCGGCCAGCGCCACGAGCACCTGCTCCATGTCGCCGAACTTCACGTTCTCGATGTATTTGACGGTGATCTTGGCGCCGAGCTTCTTCTCGGCCGCCTGCAGGCCGTCATAGCCCGATTCCATCCAGCCCTTGTCGGACTTCGAGCCCGGGATCAGCACACCGACTGTCAAAGGACCGGCGGCGCGGGCCGGCACGGCGAGACCGCCCAGCATCACCAGACCGGCGGCGCCGGCGGTTCCGGTCAAGAATACGCGACGATCGAATTTGTTCATGGTTGTGCTCCCCCGATTGTTGGCGTCTTTCCTCAGGGCAAAGGGCAGGCAATCGCCGTGCCAACTGGCAGGGAACTTGCTTCACTGCGTGACAATCAGAAGACCCAGCGGGAGAGATCGATGACAAACAAATTGCATCCTTTGGGCGCGCCGCGCGCCGGCTACGTCTGGGGCGCCAATACGGGCCACATCGACATGGCGACGACGCCGGCCAAGCCAGTGCCGCTCAAGATCGCCGCCGCGCCGCAGAACGTCACGATCGACCTCAAACGCAGCGCCATGATCGTGATCGACATGCAGAACGACTTCTGCGCCAAGGGTGGCTGGGTCGATCATCTCGGCGCCGACTACACGCCCGACCGCCGTCCCATCGCGCCGCTGCAGAAATTGCTGCCTGCCCTGCGGAAGGCGGGCATGCCCGTGATCTGGGTGAACTGGGGCAACCGGCCCGACCTCGCCAACATGCCGCCCAACCAGATCCATCTCTACAAGCCGGCAGGCACCGGCATTGGCCTCGGCGATCCCCTGCCCGGCAGCGGCGCCCCGGTGCTGCAGAAGGATTCGTGGGCCGCCGCCGTGGTCGACGAACTCGAGCAGAAGCCGGACGACATCAAGGTCGACAAGCACCGCATCAGCGGCTTCTGGGACACGCCGCTCGATTCGATCCTGCGCAATCTCGGCGTCCGCACTGCCCTGTTCTCGGGCGTCAATACCGACCAGTGCGTGCTGCACAGCCTGACCGACGCCAACTTCCTGGGCTACGGCTGCGTGCTTGTGGAAGACTGCTGCGCCACGACCTCGCCCGATTTCTGCACCGAGGCCACGATCTGGAACGTGAAGAAGTGCTTCGGCTTCGTCACCGACTCGGGGAAGATCCTGAAGGCGCTGAAGAAGAAGTAGCTGAGCCGTCCACCCCACCTGGGGCGTTGCGCGCGGACGCGTTCAACGGGGATAGAAGCCGGAACCATAGTCGAACGTCAGTTCCTCGCCCTTCTCGATCCCTTCGATTCCCGCAACGATCCAGATTTTCCCGTTCTCGCGCAGAACGAAGCAGTTGGGCTTGCGGCGGGCATGATTGACATAGCGGGCCTCGTTGCCGTCCACGGCGCCGTCGATATTCTCGCCCAAGCGCAGCTCGAAGATGCAATCGGCACCACCGGCGATCCGCTCTTCGGCGACGGCATCGGAGATCAGCTCGCCCTTGTACTCGATGATCCTGGAGCCCCAGGGGATCGCTTCCAACGCGAACAGGCCCCTGCCATGCAGGGCCGACTTCTTCACTTTCAGCTTCATGGACGCACGCACTCGATGAATCAGCGGCGTGACGCTACGCCGGATCCGCCGGCCCGGACATTCGACGTAGCGTCGCGGCCCCAATCGGTCCGTCTCAGGCTGCCTCCGCCTTGGCTGTGCGACCGGGATAATCGGCGTCGAGCACGAAGGGGAACGGTCCCTCGAAGTCGCCGATCTGCACGCCATGTGTGACGAGGCCGGTGTCGTGCGACCACAGATGGAGATGGAGTCCCGGCGGCTCCATGCTGAACGTGGCCGGACCACCATCGGACACGAGATCGAGGGTCACCTGATGCGCGGTGCTGGGCGCCACCGAACCGATGGTGCCGGCCCAGCGCGTCGTGATCGGGCGATGATGGTGGCCGCAGACGACGCGCTCGACATTGTCGTACCGCCGCAGCAGGTTGGCCATCGACACACCGTTGCGGCAGTTGATGTTGTCCATGTCGACCAGCCCGGTGCGGAAGGGCGGATGATGCATGAAGATCATCGTCGGCCGGTCGGGCTGCTCTTCGAGACGGGCGGCGAGCCATGCCAGCCGCGCCGGGCACATCTCGCCATGGCCCTGTCCCGGAACGACGGTATCGAGTCCGATCAGGCGCACGGCATGGGTGTCGACCGCATAATGCAAAAAGCCACCGTCGCTGTTTAGGTAACCCTCTGACGCGAACTCCGCATAGAGCTCCGCCCGGCGATCGTGATTGCCGGGCACCAGATAGACCGGCATCGACAGCAGCTCCAGCAGCGCGCGCAGGACCTTGTATTCCTCAACGAGACCGCAGTCGGTGAGGTCTCCGGTCGCGATCACGAGGTCGGGCTTGCGCGGCAGCGCTTCCAGGGCGGCGACCGCCGCCGCCAGCATGGTATTGGTGTCGACCCGGCCATAGGCGGTGCGGCCGGGCGGCCGGACGTGAAGGTCGGTGATCTGGGCCACGATCATGGAACGCTCCTCTATTGCGGCAACTTCAGCGCGGTC
>JAUXST010000413.1 GCA_030679805.1 Reyranella sp.
GCCGCTCATGCCGGCCTCCGTGTGGCCGCGAGCCACGCCTTCGTCTGCCCCATGGGATCGGCATGGTTCACGATGTCGCCCACGGCCGAGGCGATATCCGCGCCGGACTTCAGGCACAGCAGCGCACGCTCCAGGGTGAGCCCGCCGATCGCCACCAGCGGCCGGTCGCCGATCAGCTTCTTCCATTCACCGAGACGCGCCGGCCCTTGCGGCGCCCACGGCATCTGCTTGAGCAGGGTGGGATAGACCGGTCCGAGCGCCACGTAGTCGGGATCGATCGCGAGACCCTTTTCCAGCTCGGCATGGTCGTGCGTGCTGACGCCGATGCGGATGCCGGCGCGGCGCAGCGCCTTCACATCGGCATCGACCAGATCCTCCTGACCGAGGTGGACATAATCGCAACCCTCGTCGATGGCGACTTGCCAGTAGTCATTGACGATGAGCTGGGCGCCGTGCGTCGCGCAAACCGCCTTGGCCTCGCGCACCTGGCGGCGCACCTCGCCGTCAGGCTGCTCCTTGATGCGCAGTTGCACGAGCCTGACTCCGGCCGGCACCAGGCGAGTCACCCAGCCGACATCGGGCACCACGGGATAGAAGGGATCGCGCATGTCCGGTCTCACTCTTCAATCTCCAACTCGTCAATCTCCAAGCGCGGCTTTACCAATCACCGGCGTGGAGGGTGCGGCCATGTCGCGCGGTTCCAAGGGCTGGGCAAGATAGGCCGTGCGGCCCGCCTCGATTGCGAGGGCAAAGGCCCGCGCCATGGCCACGGGATCGCCCGCCTCGGCAATCGCCGTATTGAGCAGCACCGCGTCGTAGCCCATTTCCATGGCCGCCGCCGCGTGCGAGGGCACGCCCAGCCCGGCATCGACCACCAGCGGAATGTTGGGGAAGTGGGCTCTAAGCGACTTCAGCCCATAGACGTTGTTGAGACCCCGCGCCGAGCCGATCGGCGCGCCCCACGGCATCAGAACGCGACAACCCGCCTCGACCAGGCGATCGGCAACCACGAGATCCTCGGTCGTGTAGGGAAAGACCTCGAACCCGTCCTCGGACAGGATCCGTGCCGCCTCGACCAGCCCGAACACATCGGGCTGCAAGGTGTCGGGCTCGCCGATGACCTCGAGCTTGATCCAGGTTGTATCAAACAGCTCGCGCGCCATGTGCGCGGTCGTCACCGCTTCCTTGACCGAGTAGCAGCCCGCCGTGTTGGGCAGCACGCGCACGCCAAGCGCCCGCACCAGCGACCAGAAGCTCTGGCCGGCACCCTCGCTTCCGCTCTCACGCCGGAGCGACACCGTCACAACCTCGGTTTTCGAAGCCTCGATCGCCTCGGCGAGCACCGCCGGCGAGGGATAGCGCGCCGTGCCGAGCAGCAGGCGCGAGGTGAGTTCAACGCCGTAGAAAGACATCCTCTAACCTCCTTGCATGGGAGCAACGACCTCTACGCGATCACCATCGGCCAGCTTGGTGCCGGGCCGGGCAGGCGCGGCGACAAAGCGGCCATTGACGGCGGTCGCGATCTTGCGACCGCCGAAGCCCATGGCGTCGAGCGCCGCGGCCAGGGTGCCGGCATCGGTGTCGCGCACCTCGTCGTTAAGGAATATCCGCATCGGTCCTCTCCAGCACGTCGGTAGAATCGAGAATAGTGCCGGCGACCTCGCGAGCAAGCGCGGGCGCCAGCAGGAAACCGTGGCGATAGAGGCCATTGGCGCGCACGATCCGGCCGTGGCGCTCGACCCTCGGTAGATTGTCGGAAAATGTCGGGCGCAGATCGGCGCCAAGCTCGACGATCTCCGCCTCGCCGAAGGACGGATGCAGGGCGTAGGCCGCATTCAGCAGTTCGACCGTGGAGCGCACGGTCGCGGGCCCGCGCTGTTCGCTTTCGACCATGGTGGCACCGATCATGAAGCGGCCGTCGCCGCGCGGCACGATGTAGAGCGGGATCCGTGGATGCAGCATGCGGATGGGCCGCGCGAGAGCGACATCGCGGCAGCGCACCACCACCATCTCGCCGCGCACGCCGCGCAGATCAGGCAAGGCGTCGCGCGCGGCAAATCCACGGCAGTCGACGACCATGTCGCCGGGCGCCTCTTCGGGCGACATTTCGACGCCGAAGCGGACGGCCACGCCCCGGTCCGCGAGCCGCTCGACGAGTGCGGCCAGCGCCAGGCGCGGATCGAGGTGCGCTTCATCGGGAAAGAACAGCGCCCGGCGAAAGCGGCCGGCGAGATCGGGCTCGAGGGCCGCAATGCGATCGGCATGGGCCCATTCGAAGCGCTCGGTGCGCTGGGCGAACCGCGTGAGATCGGCCGCGTCCCGCGGCTGCGCCACAACGAGGCTGCCCTTGCGGATGGTGCCGGGAAAATGACGTGCCCACCAATCGATGGACGGCGCGCCCCGTTCGGCGACCACGGCGTCCGTCGTGGCGCGCTCGCACCAGGGCGCCAGCATGCCGCCCGCCTGCCACGAGCAGCTTCCATCGCCCAAGGCCCGACCTCGGTCGACCACGTCGACGTCCACCCCGCGCAGGCTCAGCTCCAGCGCGCAGCAAAGGCCTGCGACGCCAGCGCCGATCACGGTGACAGAATATCGTTTCACTCGACGAACTCCCGTTCCTTCGCCGGCATGATCCGGAGCAGGTTCAAAGGGTTCAGCCGGCCGGCTGTCTCAGCCCGGTCCCCTTGCGGACACCGGACACCCCTCGGACGTCATCGAGAAAAGGGGATTGAAACCCCCGATGTCAAGCGGCCAACGACCTGGCCGGACCGGCCAGGTGCGTCGACTCGCCGAAACCCTCCGAGTCGGGCTCGCGCACGAGTTTCTGGAAATCGGCCATCAGCGTGCGTGCCACCGGCCCCGCTTGGTAGTTGTGCCCGTCGATCGAGCCCACCGGTACGATCTCGGCAGCCGTGCCGCTCAGGAATACCTCGCTCGCACGGCCGAGTTCCTCGGGCATCACGGCGCGCTCCTCGACGAGCCAGCCGCGCTTGCGGGCCATACCCATGACGGCGCGCCGCGTAATGCCGTCCAGGAAGTTCTCCGGCGTCGGCGTCACCAGGATGCCGTCGATCACCAGGAAGATGTTGGCGCCGGTCGATTCGGCCAGGCGGCCCTCCCAATCGAGCATCAGCGCGTCGTCGAAGCCGGCCTTCAGGGCACGATCCTTCTCGATGCCGCAGATGACGTAGAGACCCGCGACCTTGGCATGGCCCGGCGCCGTCTCCGGCGACGGGCGGCGGTACTTCGCCATGGTGACGTTGATGCCGCTGTCGCGCGCCTGGACGGAGAGCTTCCCCTCCTGGTCCCAGGGCGCGATGGCGACATGCACAGAAGTGCCGATGCCCGACACGCCCAGCACTTCCGAACCGCGCCAGGCGATCGGGCGCACATAGCCCTGGTGCAGCTTGTTCGCCTTCACGACGGCGCGCGTCGCCTCCTCGATCTGCTCGCGCGTCCACGGCAGCTCGTTGTCGAGCAG
>JAUXST010000420.1 GCA_030679805.1 Reyranella sp.
GCCCGAAGTGGTCGAACTGGGTGAGGACGGCGCGCGACGGCTGGCCGGCCGCGCCGCCGAGCTTGCCGAGATGGGTCTCGTGCTCGAGCCGTTTGGCTTGGGCGCCGTGGTGGTGCGCGAGACGCCGGCGGTGCTGGGCGAGGTCGATCTCCAGGGGCTGGTGCGTGATCTCGCAGACGAGCTGGCTGAGATGGGCGATCATCTGGCGTTGAAGGAGAAGGTCGAGCAGGTGTGCGGCACGCTCGCCTGCCACACCTCGGTGCGGGCCGGCCGCCGGCTTACCGTCGAGGAGATGAATGCGCTGTTGCGGCAGATGGAGGCGACACCTCACTCCGGACAGTGCAATCATGGCCGCCCGACCTACGTCGAACTCAAGCTGGCCGACATCGAACGGCTGTTCGGAAGACGATGAAGAGATTCCTGCCCCTTGCCCTGCTGCTGGTCGTCGGCGCTGTCACGGTGGCATCGGCCCAGACCCGCGCGCCGGCACCCTCACCGGCCGCGCCGCCGGCCAATCCGACCCCGGCGCCGATCTCGGCGCTCGATGGCGAATGGAAGGGCACCAGCGACGGTGGCTCGTGCAACGCGCCGCTCGACTATGTGCTCACCATTGAAAATGGCTTTGTCGACGGCTCATCCTACGACACGACGGCGCGCGGTCCGGTGCCCAACCCCAACAAGTCGGCGCCGCCTCCACCGACTCCCGGCCTGTGGCAGATTCACGGTATCGTCGGCAAAACCGGCTCGTTTTCCCTGATCGCCGTCGCCTCGGTGAAGGGGACCAGCCACCGCGAGGGCAAGCTCGCGGCGCGCAGCGAGGGCGGCGGCCTCACCGTAAGCGAAACGAGCGGCTGCCGCCGGACAGTGCGGCTGACGCGAGGCTGATGTCTAAAGCGCATCGGCTCAATGCTGGGGGCGCGCCCCGGCGATGACTTGTGCCAATCCAAGCAGAATACGCGTTACTCGAACACCGCCTCGATCCGTTCCTCGCGGCCGGCGAGCAGGCGGAAGAAGGCGTCCTGCGGCTTTTCCAGCACGAACACGGCGCGCGCGTCGAGGCCGAGGTTGAGGCCGCGCACCATAGCGCCACTCACGCCATGGCTCACCACTACCGTGCGAGTCCGCGAGGCCACGACGTCGGCCAGCACGGCGGTTGAGCGCCGGCGGAGTTCGAAGTGGGACTCGCCGCAGGGCGGCATGAAGCCATGCGGATCGGCGCGCCACTGGGCGAGCGCGTTGGGCCGCGTCGCCTCGATCTCGGCCCAGGTGAAGCCTTCCCATTCGCCGTAGCTGAGTTCCGCCAGCCGCGGGTCGTCGCGCCATTGCGCGGGATCGAGTCCCAATTCGCGGCCGACGATCTCCGAGGTCTCGCGCGTGCGGCCGAGCGGACTGCGCAGGAAAATCATCGGACCGGGCTCGCGGGCGAGTTCGATCTTGAGCGCGCGGCCCATGGCAATGGCCTGCGACCGGCCGCGCTCGGTGAGATCGGAGTTCCTGGTGCCCTGCATGCGCCGCTCGGTGTTCCACGCCGTCTCGCCATGGCGCAGCATGTAGAGCGGCACGACGAGACCGAGCACCGACGTCATGGTGTCCGGCGCAGGATCACGATCTTGGCCGCGCCATAGCGGCGTTCGTCGATCTGCTCGAAACCCTGCGGCGGCACGATGTCCTCGTTATGGGCGAGTTCGACCGTGGCGATCGCGCCCGGCGCCAGCCAGCCGGCCTCGGCCAGGGCCGCCAGCGCCGGCGCTGCCTGGCCGGAGCGGTAGGGCGGTTCGAGGAAGACGAGATCGCAGAATTCGCGGCCCGGCGGCGGGCGTGTGGCGTCAGCGCGCACCACCTTGGCCGCGGCCACCTCGCCCAGTTTGGCGACGTTCTCGCCGATCAGCTTGATCGAGCGCGCGTCATTGTCGAGGAAGGTCGCGTGGGCCGCACCGCGCGACAGCGCCTCCAGCCCCAGCGCGCCGGAGCCGGCGAAGGCATCGAGCACGCGGGCGTCGATCAGCGGAGAGGTGCCGTCCTCGTGCCAGCTCGCATGCGCCAGGATGTTGAACAGCGCCTCGCGGGCGCGGCTCGAGGTCGGGCGCACGTTCTGGCCCTCGGGCGCTTCCAGCGCCCGGCCGCGATGCTTGCCGCCGATGATTTTCAGCATCAGCGTCGGCCACCGGGCGCGCGCGGCTTGTGATCGCTGCGCGGCTTGGGCTTGGCCCAGCCCGGCTTGCGCGGCTGCCGCTTGACGCCCAACAGGCTCTCCATCGCCTGGGTGGGAATCTCCTCGACGTGGCCGCGCTCGAGTTCGCCGAGATGAAACGGCCCGAACGCCACGCGGATCAGGCGCACCACCGGCAGGTCGAGATGGGCCAGCACGCGGCGGACTTCGCGGTTCTTGCCTTCGGCGAGTGCGATGTCGAGCCAGGCGTTGGAGCGCTGCTGGCGGTCCATGCTGGCCTCGATGGCGCCGTAACGGACGCCTTCGATGGTGACACCCTTGGCGAGTGCGGCCAATCGCGTCTCGTCGACCGTGCCATGGACGCGCGCCCGGTAGCGCCGCGTCCAGCCGTTGGCCGGCAGTTCGAGTCGGCGGGCGAGGCCGCCATCGTTGGTGAGCAGCAGCAGGCCTTCCGACATGAAATCGAGCCGGCCGACGGTGACCACGCGCGGCATGCCTTTGGGGAGCGAGTCGAATATCGTGCGCCTTCCCTCGGGGTCGCGCGCCGTCACCATCTCGCTGGGAGGTTTATGGTAGCGCCACAGCCGGGCGCGATCGGCCTGGGGCAGCGGCTTGCCGTCGACTTCGATCACGCTCTGGTCGGTGACATTGATGGCGGGCGAGGCCAGCACCTGGCCGTCGACTTTTACGCGGCCGGCCTCGATCCAGCGCTCGGCATCGCGGCGCGAGCAGAGGCCGGCGCGCGCCAGCCGCTTGGCAATGCGCTCTCCTTCTCTGGCGGGTTCGCTCACTTGGTGGCCGCCGCTCCCAGGAAGGCGCGGAAAAGCTTCGCGTCGCCCTCGGAGATCAGGAACTCGGGATGCCACTGCACGCCAATGCAGAAGCGATAGCGCGGCGCCTCGCTGCCCTCGATCACGCCGTCCGGTGCGGTGGCGTTGACCACGACGCCCTCGGGTGCGTCGGCTGCGGCCTGATGGTGGGCGCTGTTCACCGGCAGCTCGTCGGCGCCCACGATGCCGTGCAGTTGCGTGCCGCGCGCCACCTTGACGAGGTGGCCCGCTTCGTCGCGCGGGTTGGGCTGTTCGTGGGCGAGCGAGTCGGCGATCGAATCGGGAATGTGCTGGATCAGCTTGCCGCCCAGCACGACATGCAGCAGCTGCTGGCCGCCGCAGATGCCCAGGACCGGCTTGTTCCGGTCGAGCGCGCCCTGCGTCACGGCAAACTCGAAGGCGGTGCGGCGGTCCTTGGTGATCACCGTGGCGTGGCGCGCGCCGCCGCCGTAGTAGGAGGGATCGACGTCGAAGGCACCACCGGTCACCACCAGCGCGTCGATGCGTTCGAGATAGTCGGCGACCCGGTCGGGCTCGTGCGGCAGGGCGACGGCGAGACCGCCCGCCGCGTCGATCGCGTCGAGATAGTTTTGGCGGAGCGCATACCAGGGAAACTTGGAGTAACCGCCGGGCTTTTCAGCATCCAGGGTCACGCCGATCAGGGGGCGGGGCATATACGCAGGATATCACATTTCCGCCCCGGGGTTACGACGCCGTGATGTTCCTCGGGACGTCCTTGAACGGCTTGTCGGTGTCGACGCTGGGCTCCTTGGGCATCTTCAGGACGCGCTCGGAGATGATGTTGCGCTGGATTTCGTCGGTGCCGCCGGCGATCGACGTCGCCGGCACCGAGACCAGGATCTCGGCAATCACGCCGCCCAGCGGGCTGTCCTCGCCGCTGAGCAGCGCATCCGAGCCCGTGATGTAGGTATGGACCCGCGCCGCCTGGCGCGCGACGTGGCTCGACACCAGCTTGCCGAGCGAGCCTTCCGGACCCTGCGGCCGTCCCTGTTCCTGCGCGGCGCGTGCGCGCCGGGCCGTCCATTCGGCCGCCTTGGACATGATCAAGAGCTTGGCGATCTCCTGGCGCAGCACCGGGTCTCCGAACTTGCCCGTGGCCTTGGCCCGCTCCAGCACGAGGTCGACCCGGCCGGCGCGCTGCGGATACCACTTGTAGGGTTCCATCGTGGTGGCGATCTCGGCCCGTTCCTCCTCGTAGATGCGACCCTTGGCCTGCGAGGCCGTGGCCCAACTGCGCAGCCCGTCGGCACCGCGCCGCTCGTGCATCAGGGTCGTGGTCGCCACTGTCCAGCCGTCGCCCACGTCCGACACCAGGAATTCCGGCTCGACGATGGCGTCGGTGAAGAACACCTGGTTGAACGAGGCATGGCCGTTCATTTGGCGTAGCGGATGGACCTGGACGCCCGGCTGCTTCATGTCGAGGACGAAGTAGGCGAGGCCCTTGTGCTTGGGCACATGCCAGTTGGCGCGCGCCAGCAGCAGGCCCCAATGCGCCTTGTGCGCGCTCGTGGTCCAGACCTTCTGCCCGTTCACGATCCACTTGTTGCCCTGGCGGTCGGCGCGCGTGACGGCGCCGGCCATGTCGGAGCCGCTGCCCGGCTCGCTGAAGAGCTGGCACCAGGTGTCCTCGCCGGTGAGGATGCGCAGCAGGAACTTTTCCTTATGCAGGTCGGTGCCGTGCGCCAGGATGGTGGCGGCGGCCAGCGTGCGGATGCCGGCCTTGGCGACGCCGACGGCGCCGATTTTGTGAAACTCCTCGTCGACGATGGCGTTGAACTTCACCGGCAGGTCACGGCCGTACCATTGCTTGGGCCAGTGCGGTGCGCCCCAGCCCGAGGCCGCGAGCTTCTTGCGCCACTCGACCAGGCTGAGTTCGGGGTTCCAGTTTGCCGTCAGCCACGCACGCACTTCGGCGCGGACGGACTCTTCGGTCGGCTCGCTCATGGCCGCCTCACTCATGGTCCCTGTACTCATGACGGCTCTCCCCAATGCTGCATCATCGTCTCGCGATGCTGGTTGGCGTCGCCGAACAGGATTTCCGAGCTCTTGGCCCGCTTGAACCAGAGGTGGGTGTCGTTGTCCCAGGTGAAGCCGATGCCGCCGTGCATCTGGACCGCATGGATGGCGGTCTGCAGATAGGCTTCGGACGCGCAGGCCTTGGCGAGCGAGGCGATGGCCGGCATGTCGCCATCTCCCTCGTCGAGGGCCGCGGCGGCGTAATAGGCCGCCGACTTCGCCAGCTCGACATCGACCAGCATGTCGGCGGCCTTGTGCTTCATGGTCTGAAAGGAGGCGAGCGCCCGGCCGAACTGCATACGCATCTTGACGTAGCTGAGCGCATCCTCGCGCAGCCGCTCGGCGCCGCCCACCATCTCGTTGGCGAGGCACACCAGGGCCTGCTGCATCGTCTTGGCGAAGGGGCCGGCCGCACCGCCCGCCTGGCCGAGCAGCCTCGCCTCGACACCGTTGAACTGCAGGCGCGCGAGCTTGCGGGTCTCGTCCATCGTCTTGAGACGTCGCCGCTCCAGCCCGGGCGCGTCGCCGGTCACGGTGAAGAACGACAGGCCGTCCTCGCCCTTCGAGCCGGGCTGGCGCGCCAAAACGATGATGAGATCCGCCGTATGGCCATCGAGGACGAAGCTCTTGGTGCCGTCCAGGCGATAGACGGCGCCGGACGGTGCCGCCGTCATGGCGATGCCCGCACAGTCGTTGCGCCCGTCGTCCTCGGAGAAGGCGAGCGTGGCGGTGGTTTCACCTGAGGCGATCGACGGCAGCAGGGTACGCTTCTGCTCTTCCGTGCCGGCGTTCAGGATGGCGGTCGTGGCCAGTGCCGCGGTCGAGAAGAAGGGCGCGCACAAGAGGCCGCGGCCCATTTCCTCCAGCACGATACCGAGCTCGCCATAGCCGAAACCGCTGCCGCCGTAGGCTTCGGGAATGTGCACGGCGGTCAAGCCCAGTTCCCGATTGAGCTTCTGCCAACCTTCGCGCTCCCAGCCGGCGTCGGTCGCCATCAGGCGCCGGACTTCCTTGGTCGGCGATCTCGCCTCGAGCGCCCGTCGCAGGCCGGCGCGGAACTCCTCCTGTTCCGGCGTAAAGCTGAACCGCATGATCCACTCCTCCCAACCCCTACTTGCCGCTATCTTGTCCGATATGAGCGGAACGACAAGAGCCTCCCCCATGGAACGCGCGTTGGCCCAGGCGCGCGCGGCCGCAGTGCGGGGCGAGGTGCCGGTCGGCGCGGTGATTGTCGGTCCTGATGGAGTCGTGCTGGCCGAGGCCGGCAACCAGACCGAGGCCGATCGCGATCCCACGGCGCATGCCGAGATGCTGGCGATCCGCATGGCGGCTGCGAAGCTTGGCGCGCCGCGGCTGGTCGATTGCGATCTCCATGTCACCCTGGAGCCCTGCCCGATGTGCGCCCAGGCGATCTCCTTTGCGCGCCTGCGCCGCGTCTACTGGGGCGCTTCAGATCCCAAGGGTGGTGGCGTCGAACACGGGCCGCGCATCTTCGATCAGCCGACCTGTCACCACCGCCCCGAACTCTATCCGGGAATTGCCGAGGCCGAGGCGGCGGAGTTGCTGCGCGAGTTCTTCAAGGCGCGGCGATAGCCCGTCAGGGCTTGACGAACTTCAGCACGAACTCGTCCTTGGGCTGCGGCGGGTCCGGGGTGTTCTTGTCACGGGGATCGTTGGGGTTGCGCAGGAAGTTCCCCTCGGCCACCAGCTTGAAGCCCGCGGCCTCGACTTCCTTGCGAAGAAACGCCTCCTCGATGCGATGGAGCGTGCCGGACTCGGAGATGCCGGTACCGGGGCGGCCCGAATGGTCGGCGATGACATAGAAGCCGCCCGGCTTCAGCGCGCGGAAGGCAGCCTGGTTCATCTTGTCTCGATCGACATTCAGAAACCCGAGGTCGTGATAGTTGAACATCAGGGTCACGAGATCGAAGCGCCCCTCCGCGAGTTCGGGCGGGAGAGGATCCTCGAACGGCCGGGAGACGGCGGTGATCGGCGCGGCCGCGACGCCCGCGCTCTTGAGCGTGTCGATGCGGTCGGCGAGGGCCACCGGAGAGCGGCGCGGTG